>CAMOEP010000128.1 GCA_946612185.1 uncultured Ruminococcus sp. | reverse complement strand
TCGGAAGCGCCGCCTGTTCCGGAACTTCCCGACCATGGGCTTTTGCAGTTTTTCCTGCCCGCTGACGAGGAGGATATATCAGGTTTCCCGGCGACGGTCATATACCACGAAACTATCGACCCGACAGTAACGGCTGAGGACGTTATGGCGCTCGGTATATCAACTGCCGCTGAAGACTTTGAGTACTGCGAAATTTTTGCACATGATGATATACCGCTTTTGCTTGTGGGCGAGGATATGATGATGACTGCCGACAGTGCTAAGTGCAACAGTATCATGCACAGCATCGCAGAGGAACTGGGTATCGCCCTTGATCCCACACTGGATTACTATGAACTTACCGTGCATCTTCCGGAAGGGTTCAGTATTCCTTCCGGCGGCTCGCAGATCTTAGGCTACCCTGAGTTTGCCTATGATGACCCACGTTCCGATTCTGAAATGAAGTATGACACGCTTCTTCTGCAATTAAACCTCGACTCTCCTGCTATGTACGCAAGCGGCAAGGCGCATTTCTTCATCTCTGGTGAAGCCCTTGCACAGCTTGATTTCTCAGATGTTATATTCTACATAGACTACTACACATAATACGAAAAGACCGGTCACTTGTCCAGTGAACCGGTCTTTTCTTTTCTGATGAACACAATAACCTTTGTGTTATTTTATCCTTTAACTCCGCCCAGTGCTACACCGGCAATGATGTATCTGGAGAAGATGAAGTACACGACCAGCAGCGGCAGTACCGTCAGGAGAAGTCCCAGGTATACAGCGCCGTACTCGGTCTTGTAGATGTCGCCGTTGAGCAGGCTTACCATTCTCGGCATGGTGTAAAGTTCGTTCCTGGTAAGCAGTATCATCGGCAGGAACAGGTTGTTCCAGCTTGCTACGAAAGCGAATATCGCCTGTGTTGCCATTGCCGGCTTCATCATGGGAAGTACTATCTGGTTGAATATCCTGAACTCGCTTGCTCCGTCAATTCTCGCAGATTGCAGTATCTCCATAGGAAGCGACGGTATCATATACTGCCGCATGAAGAATACAGTGGTCGGTGATGCGATCGCCGGGAGTATCAGTGCAAGGAAGTTGTTGGTCATACCTATCTTATACATGAACTGATAGAAACCAATACTCGTTACCTGTGCCGGGATCATAAGTACACACATGATAAAGGTGAAAAAGGGCTTGCGCAGCTTCCAGTCGTATGCCACAAGTGCATAGGCTGTCATGGTTGAAAAGTATATTGTGCAGACCGTTGAACTCACTGATATTATCAAAGAATTGATAAATCCCCTCCATGGGTCAAAGGTCTTACTGGTCAGAACCTCAAAATTCTGTTTCAGGTTCGTGCCAGGGATCAGAGAAATTGCGTGCTGCTGTATCTGCCAGGTACTCCGGGTGGAGTTGACTATCATGATAATGAATGGCAGCAGGCTGAGTATCGCCAGAAATATGCAGAAAGTATACTGCAATCCGACAAATACCTTATTGCCGGTACTCTTATTCGTTACTGTCATTTTGAACCTCCGTTCTTCCTTGCAAGCTTCTTTTCTTTCTCAAGAGCTGCCTCATCTTTGTCCCTCATGAGCCAGAAGAGAAGAGCTGAACATACGGCGATTATCAGGAACATTATCATACTTGCAGCCGCCGCACGATTGTACATATAGCTGCCGTCGAATGCCTGATTGTAAATGAACACACTGGTCGTGAGTGTTGCATTATCAGGGCCGCCATTCAGGAAAAGCTTGGGGATATCGAACATATTCAGACCACCTACAAGGCTTGTGATAAGCGTATACAGGAGGACTGTTTTCAGGTTCGGGATAGTTATGAAGAAGAATGTCTGTATACCGTTTGCACCGTCGATCTCGGCTGCTTCATAGATGTCGGGGCTGATACCCAGAACGCCGGAAATGAGTACGATCATGGTATTGCCGTACCATATCCAGAATTGTATGAAAGCAACTATCAGCACACTCGGATCTTTGAAGATAAGGAAGTTATACGCTTCATCTCTCAGTCCCCAGCTTACGAGAAGATCGTTCACAGGGCCTACCGGATAGCTGAACAGTGCATTGAATAGGATAGCCACCGTAGCAGCCGTGATGATATTCGGCATATAGAATACCACTTTGAAGAAGCCTTTTCCCTTTATCTCGTTTGTATGTGATGTAAACCAGGCTGTCAGCAAAAGGGCTATGGTTATCTGGGGTATGAAGTTCATAAGCCAGATCACCACGGTGTTACGGAGTGACTGTTTGAATGAGGCATTGCTCAGGATAGCTTTGAAGTTGCCCATAGGGTCATCAAGTATATGCCAGGAGGTATTACCCAGACCTTGGTTATCCGTAAAGCCGAGCAATGCGGTGTAAATGGTGGGGTATAACGAAAAAATCAGGAATGCCGCCACAAAAGGAATGCTGAACAGGTATCCGTACTTTGCATAGTTGATACCACTTGTCTTTTTATTCAAGGCTTTAGCCTCCTTTTCTCGAACCAGGAACGCAAAAGCGTTCCCGGAGTGGTGACATGATTACTTTACTGTTACGCTAAGGTTATCTGCGACCTGCTGCTTGAATGCCTTGATAGCTTCGTCTCTTGACTTCTGGTCGGAAGTGTACTGACGAACCTGATCTCTCCAGTACTTGTTGATAGTCTCATCATACTGTGTGAGGTTCTTACCGTTTGCGTAGTTATTAGCAGGGATAAATACATCGAACATATTCTGACCGCCCAGGAAGTCAACGCTGCCGTCGGACATACCCATTACTACACCGGAAGCAACAGCGTCCTTAGTGCCCTTGTCAGACATAAGACCGTTAGCCCACATATACTGTAAGCCGTCCTTAGTGCAGTTGAGAGTGATCCAGTCAAAGAGTTCACCGATAGCTTCCTTCTTATCGCTGTCCTTGTTGGCAAGCAGCCATGTGCCGCCCCAGAAGAAGCCTACAGGTGACTCACATACAGCCCAGTCGCCATATGTACCCTCGCCGGGCTTTGAGCCGCCGGAGTTGCCAGCCATAGTGTAGTTTATGAGCCATGCAGGGCCGAAGAAGCCGAATACAGGCTTATCGCCAGTGCCAGCCATATCAGCGTACCATGCCTCTGTCCAGTCCTGAGTATCATTATGGAACTTGTTATCCTTGAGTCTCTTGGACAGGTCGAGGAATTCCTCACGCTTGGGGTCGATGTTCAGTTCGCCGCCTACGATCCAGCCGGTGTCAGAGCTGTTCTCAACAGCGTGCCAGATATCGCCGTCGCCGGAAACTATGCCGTAGCCTTTATCCTTGAGTTTCTCAGCAGCGCTGAAGAACTTATCCCAGCCAGGGCCGATCTCCTTCTGGACTGTCTGCGGATCGTCAGTGCCGAAAACGTCCTGAGCGATGCTGCGGCGGTAGATGAATGCGCCGCCTGTAGCCTGATAACCCAGACCAACGACATCGCCATTGGTGTTAGTGCCGATATCAACAGCGTAGGGAGCAAGGTCAGCCTCCTTGATCTTAGAATCAACGTCAGGGATAAATTCCTTATAGGGAGCTGCATAGCCGGAAGCGTCGCCCTGGGTATACTTGAGGACGAAAGCGGACTCGGCGCAGTAGATGTCGGGAGCGTCCTTGCCGCCGGCAGCAAGTGCCTGGTCAAGGGCAGGCTGGTACAGACCATCAGTAGTAGCGATAACTGTAGGGTTGATCTCGTACTTCTCACCGAACTCAGGGTGAAGTTCCATATACTTTTCGATCATTCCGGGAACTTCATTTGTGAAAGCCATAACGTTGATAGTAGTCTTACCGCTTTTTGAAGATGAGCCAGATGAAGCGCCGGTATCAGAGTTACCGGTATCGCCATTGGAAGCGCCGCATGAAGCAGCAGCAACCAGCATTGTCATTGCAGCAAGTGCAGATAAAACCTTTTTCATAAGAAACCCTCCATAAAAATAAATTAATACTATTATTATACACTAAAGTTTTCAAAATTGCAAGTTTTTGATGTACAAGTTAAACAACCGCAGCAGTTTCTACCTCGACAGATTTGCTGAAAGGCGGAGCGATTCTTGCGCTGATACATTTTTTTCCGGTAAGCTTTTCGCTGAGAGCGTCCGGCTGAGAAGTGCCTGCGTAGAGGGTGAATGAATCACCCTCTATAAGGCGGATTCCCTCCTCATTCACGCTTTCAAAAGCTCTTTCCGGTATCGGTATCTTCACTGTAGTCTCCTCCCCCGGTTCAAGGCGGATACGTCTGAATCCGCACAGGCTGTGGTTGGGGACTGCATTTTCACCGCTTCCCTTGATATAAAGCTGGATAACGTCCTCGGCGGTGACATTGCTGTTATTAACTGCGGTAACCTCCGCTGTTCCATCGCAGTAAGCCAATGCGGTGCAGCGGATATCGCCGTAGCTCAGACCGTAGCCGAAGGGGTAAAGCACGTTCTTATCGGCGTAACGGTAGGTGCGTCCTTCCATAGAGTATTTCTCAAAATCAGGCAGAGCATCAGCCTTTTCGTAGAAAGTAACGGGAAGTTTGCCGGAAGGCGACACTTTTCCAAAGAGAATGTCAGCCAGAGCCTTGCCGCCGAACTGTCCGGGATACCAGGCTTGTATCAGGGCATTGCAGTCGGCGTTGACATTTATAGCGCTTCCGGAGGCGGTAACGATTATCACAGGCTTGCCGGTGTTCATAACGGCGTACACCAGATTGCGCTGTGATTCAGGGAGATAAAGGTCAAGCTTGTCGCCGGAGGAGAACTCGTTTCCGGTATCGCCCTCCTCACCTTCGATAGTGGAATCCAGACCCACACAGAGAACCACCAGGTCGGAATGTTCTGCAACTATCTCAGCTTCGGCAATACGGTCATCAGCCATAGCCAGACCCATTATCCTGTCCTTGTAGAGGTGGCAGCCCTCGGAATACAGCACACGTCCGTCAAATGCCTCACGGATACCCTCCAGGAAAGTGATGTACTCCTCAGCTCTGCCGTTATAGTTTCCCTCAAGAGCGGTGCGGCTGTCAGCGTTCGGGCCTATCACACCGATAGTCCGTACCTTGGCGGTATTAATAGGCAGAATACCGTCATTTTTCAGGAGTACCATAGATTTTCTGGCACATTCCAGAGAATACTCCAGATGCTCCTTACAGCCGATCACCTCATAAGGTATCGAGTCGAACTCCGTTGACTCGTCCATCATACCCAGTCTTACTCTTGTGCGCATCAGTTTCAC
Organism: uncultured Ruminococcus sp.; assembly: GCA_946612185.1. Classification (GTDB taxonomy): domain Bacteria; phylum Bacillota; class Clostridia; order Oscillospirales; family Ruminococcaceae; genus Ruminococcus. Next base: position 1,498 of record CAMOEP010000128.1, on the reverse strand, counting down.
GAACGAACGTCTGATCTCGCTTTCAGAAATAAGACCTTCCCTATATGCAATAAGCAGATGAAGATAAGTATTTCCGCAATTAAGGTCACAGCCGGCTTTAAGCGCCATAGCAGCCGATTCCGGAGCAGTTTTTGTAACTCCGTGGCTCACATGGAAGTCCCTTATTGCCCAGCAGTCCGAAACGAAATGCCCGTCGAAACCCCATTCTCTGAGCTTTTCCATAAGGACACTGTTTGCGCAGGCAGGTTCGCCGTTTACGCAGTTGTAAGCGCCCATGACTGATTCCACCTTAGCTTCCTTGACAAGTGCTTCAAAGGCAGGCAGGTAAGTTTCCTCCATATCCTTCTTTGAAACCTTGGCATCGAACTCATGGCGTATAGCTTCCGGGCCGCTGTGAACAGCGAAATGCTTGGCACAGGCAGCGGTTCGCAGGATATCGCCGTCGCCCTGAAGTCCCTTTACCATAGCAACACCAAGCCGTGAAGTAAGGAACGGGTCTTCTCCGAAAGTTTCCTGACCTCTGCCCCAGCGGGGGTCACGGAAAATATTGATATTAGGTGACCAGAGGGTAAGACCCTTGAAAATATCCCGGTCACCGTGGGCGGAATAGGCGTTATACTTTGCTCTTGCCTCAATGGACGTTACCTCGCCCACTTTACGGACAGCTTCCTCGTCGAACATAGAAGCAAGACCAATAGCCTGCGGGAACATAGTAGCGCTTCCGGCTCTTGCAAGACCGTGCAGACCTTCGCTCCACCAGTTGTAGGCAGGGATCCCAAGTTCGGGGATAGGAGGAGCATCATATTTAAGCTGCTGCGCCTGCTGTTCGGGGGAAAGTCTGTCAGCGATATCCTCAGCCCTTTGCAGCGGTGAAAGATTCTTATCCTTGTATTTTTCCAAAACCAAAGACTCCTTTATGCGCCTGAAAGAATGGGGGGTTCGTCATATCCCCGTGGTCAGGAGCGATTTATTATGTTATGTCACACAGGTCATTACCGACCTTATGATTATATTATAAATCCCCCGGCACAAAAAAGCTAATCATTTTTTGCGTTATGTCAGTCGATTTTTGCTGAGATTTCACAAAATGTTCAAACTATAGTCATAATTAATGTGTCAAAAAACTAACAGTTCAGCCGAAAGAACGCTTGTTTTTATTTTTGTGAACTCTCCGTTAATTTTTTCAAAAAACCATTGACAAACGCATTGTTATCATGTATAATTTAACATATGAAAAGTATATGCGTCCATATAGATGGCGCTGAAGGATGAAGCTTTTCATTGCGGACGTGCCTGGAAGGGGTAAAAGTATCCCGGAGGCAGGTGCGCAGACAAAATTAAATTCTTATTACAGGAGGAAATGAGCAATGACTGGTAAAAACACATGGAAACGCATCGCAGCAGGTGCGCTGTCAATCGCTCTCGTAGCCGGGGCTATGCCGGCTGATCTTGGGGGCTTCCTGAAAACAAATTCAAAGAGTATGACTGCAAGTGCGGA
>CAMOEP010000127.1 GCA_946612185.1 uncultured Ruminococcus sp. | reverse complement strand
CATTGAAAGGGCACGGGTCGCAGCATAAAAAAAGCCTCTGCACAGGCAGAGGGCATCGCAAACAGACCCTCAGTGAGAGCCTGCAAACGGTACGATCAATACCTCGTGACCTGAACCCAATGGTTCTGTACCAACACCCGGCAGGTTTCCTGACTTATGCATCAATGCGTTCCGCAGCCTTCCCGATTACTCAGTGGCGATTCAGCGGACGCTCCGCAATTACAGTGACGAGATCGTGCAGGATTCTGACCTGCTTCCCTTTTACCCTCCGCATACCATTTGGCATAGGAGGCACCGGTTGCCTATTCAGTTTTGTTCATGAACAAATCAATTATAGCGGATTTGGGTGAGCAATGCAAGAGATTGTAGAAAAATTGTTTGTTTTGACAGTATAAATTGCACTTTTGGACTATTTTTTGTCGTCAAGCATATAAAGCAGGGCATTGCAAATTGCTGCCGCAACGTTACTTCCACCCTTGCGCCCACGGGCAACAATGCACGGAATACCGGTATCTATGAGCATTTCTTTGGACTGTACAACGTTGACGAATCCCACGGGCACACCGATGACCAGTTCAGGGCGGAATGTACCACTTGTGATATGCTCACACAGTCGGATAAGGGCGGTGGGGGCGTTTCCGGCGGCGAAAATCACAGGTTTACCGAGGTTTGCAGCCTTGTCCACGGAAGCGGTGGCACGGGTCGTTCCATTTATTATGGCAGCCTGGGCAACGTCCTCGTCCGCCATGAAACAGAGAGCCTCGCAGCCGTGGCGCATAAGGGCTGCTTTGTTAATGCCTGTTCGTGCCATATTTGTGTCAGTGACTATTAATGCCCCTTTTCGCAGAACGTCCAGAGCGTGCTGGACTACATCTGGCGAAAAATAGAGGTTTTCCAGGTAGTCAAAGTCCGCAGAAGTGTGGATTGCCCGGAGAACTATGGGCTTAACGTCCTCAGGAATTTCCCGGTCGATCTCGGACTGAATTATCTCGAAACTGCGTCGTTCGATGTCGGCAGGCAGCACATATTCCAGGTTCATACGCCCTCCTCGATGATTTTGTAGATAAGCTTCATGTCAAGGCTTTCTCTGACCGCATCAGCCATGATGTCGAACTGTTGCTGCCGGTAGATCCTCCGGTCAACAGCCCTTTCGGTGAATGGTAGATTCTTGGCTTCAAATAGCGCTTTAACGAGTCTTCCGGATACGTCGGCACTGTCGAATATGCCATGAACATAGCACCCGGCGGCATTGCCTTTGAACATTCCGCCACAGGTGGTGAGTTGTCTCTCCGTGCCAGCAGTCCTGCCCATGTGTATTTCGTATCCGTAGAACTCTGCCCCGGAAAGGCAACTAAAAAATCCTGAAATATCGCAGAATTTTCCATTAACTTGTGTCAGTCGCTTGTCTCCGGTGAATTCAGTTGCGCTCCGGAGAATTTCCATGCCTCTGGTCAATCCGCCGCCCTCGCAGCCGATTTTGTCAGAAATCACCGAACCCATGATCTGATAGCCACCGCAAATTCCGAACAGGGGAGTGCCGTTTGCCAAAAGATTCTTAACAGCATTGCTAAGTCCTGAATTCGCCAGCCAGCCAGCGTCCGCAATAGTACTTTTCGTACCTGGAATGATGATGAGATCGGGGTTTCCCAGCGACTCCGGCGTAGAGACATAGCGAACGGAAACCCCGTCAAACTGGTCAAAAACGTCGAAATCGGTGAAGTTTGAGATTTTGGGCAGCTTGATAACAGCGATATCAATAAGTGCGTCGGCGGTGGACTTTTTTAGCTTCGGAGAGAGGGAATCCTCGTCCTCCACATCACATTGAATGAACGGCACAACCCCTGCAACCGGCAAATTACTGCGGTTTTGGAGGATTTGAACGCCGTCCTCGAACAGCACCCGGTCACCCCGAAACTGATTCACTACCAGTCCCTTTACAAGCGACCGCTCGTCGGGTTCGAGAAGCTGTAGCGTGCCGAGAAGCTGAGCAAAAATGCCGCCCCGGTCGATGTCACCGACCAGCAAAACCGGCGATTTTAAGCGCTTTGCCAGTCCCATATTGACAATATCGTCAGATTTAAGGTTCAGTTCCACCGGACTTCCAGCACCCTCGATAACGATTATGTCATACATTGACGACAGTTGATTGAAAGATTCAACTATATGTGGCATCAGTGCTTTTTTCTTCCGAAAATAGTCGGCAGCCCTCATATTCCCCAGAACAGAGCCATTTACGATGACCTGCGAGCCTATGTCAGTAGTAGGTTTAAGGAGAACAGGGTTCATAAGGACGCTTGGCTGGATTCTGGCGGCTTCCGCCTGCATTGCCTGCGCTCTGCCCATTTCCAGACCGTCAGCGGTGACGAAGGAATTCAGTGCCATATTCTGGGACTTGAAGGGGGCGCAGCTAAAGCCGTCCTGCATGAGAATCCGGCAAATTGCCGCCGTCAGAAAGCTTTTTCCAACGTTGGACATTGTGCCCTGGAGCATGATAGTTTTAGCCATTGAGACACCTCCTGACGGCGTTCAGAAATTTCAGGTTATCCTCATGCGAACGAACAGCAATTCTGAAAAACTGAGGAGAAAGACCGTCGAAATTACTGCAATTTCGTATCAGTATTTTACTATTTAGAAGCAAATCGTCGAGTCCCTCTACAGACTTTATCAGCAGAAAATTAGCTTCTGAGGGAAATACTTTCACGCCGAGTTCGGATAATTCCCTAACAAGGAATTCTCGCTCTTGAGTGATGAAATGTACAGTTTTAACTTCAAATTCGTGACAGTTCAATGCAGCGATACCGGCAGCCATTGCAGGGGCAGACACCGGCCAGAATTGACCACATTCTTTAACAGCAGATGCCAGTTCTTGGCTTCCAAACAAGGCATAACCGATTCGCAGACCGGGAATAGCATACAACTTGGTCATCGACGACAGCAGAATACAGTTCTCATTGAGCATAGGTAAAATGGAACGCCGCTTATTCTCTGGAACGAATCCAATGAAACTTTCGTCGCACATAAGAATCGCTCCGAGCCGTTTGCACCGCTCAGCACAATCTGCGAGAATTGCTTCCGGTATCGTCAAACCAGTTGGATTGTTTGGAGAGCATAATATTACCATTTCAGTATCAGATGTAATTGCACTAAGAAATGTGCTGTCAAGCTGAAAATTGTTCAGTTCGCTTAGAACATATTTCTGTACATTACAGACTGATTGGTTCAGAAATTTCTGATACTCGCTGAACGAAGGTACAGAAATTAATGCTTTTCGGGGCTTCACTGTACAGATAATCCTGTAAATCAAGTCATCAGCACCATTCCCACATAAAACTCTTTTAGATGATGTACAGAATTTATCGGCAATTTCTGAACAAAGTTCAGAACAGTCCGGGTCCGGATAATGTATCCACTCAGAAGCACTTTCAATAGCCGCACGCCGAACGTTTTCAGGTATACCGAGAGGATTGATATTTGCCGAAAAATCAATGAATCCAGGAAACTTTCGGGTGTTTCCACCGTGTATCATGCGCATTATTATTTCCTCCCGATGAGAATTCTTAACGCTGCCGCAACAACTAACATTATCGCAGATGAGGCATACATCAGCCTGTTCGCACGGCGGATATCCTGCGGCTGAACTGAGCGGTCGTCGTCACCAATGAAAGGTTTTTTGTGTAATTTGCCGAAATACCATGTGTCACCGGCAAGTCGCAGGTGGAGAGCGCCAGCGCAGGCGGACTCTGTCTGCGCTGAGTTAGGACTTGCATGATTTCGCCGGTCACGCCGCCAGATTCGTAGTGCATTGCTGCCGTCCAGACCAAAAAGCGGGGAGGCAGCGATCATCATCAGAGCAGTTAGTCGAGAGGGAACAAGGTTTGCCAGGTCGTCAACTTTCGCTGCAAACCGCCCAATTTCGGCAAATTTCTCGTTTTTGTAGCCAATCATTGAATCCATGGTGTTGATAGCCTTGTAGACCACACCTCCAACAGCGCCTCCAAGTCCCATATAGAAAAGTGGCGCTGTTACGCCGTCGGAGGCGTTTTCAGCGACGGTTTCAACGGCTGCACGGATTATCCCAGCGTGGTCGAGGACGGCTGTGTCACGCCCAACTATCATCGAAACAGCTCGCCTTGCCTCCTCGAAATCGCCTATTTCTGCGGCTTTACAGACCTTCATACTCTCGTCGCACAGGTTTCTGGCAGCCAGCATATAGCAGCAAATAATGCTCTCCAAAGCAGTTCCGACGAACGGGTGAATGCGTCGGCAGACCGCCAAAAGTGAAAGAGTGACTCCGGCGGATATTCCGACGACTGTTATCGCAATAAACATTCCCGCCAATCTCAGATTAGTAAAATTCCTCCTGGAAAACCGCTCCAAACCGCTAATTAATGCGCCGATTGCACGGATAGGGTGGGGGATATTGTAGGGGTCGCCAATGAATGTATCGAGAATTGCCCCGGCGACAACTGGCAAAGCTGGTGAGAATATGCTCATATATACTCCAATAAATATAGCGAATTTTGTTTAAACTGGCATAAATAACCGTGACCATTCGGAATGTTCCAGTCGAAATAATCCTTATGGGGAACGGCGTACCTGCTCATAATTGACATGATCGTGCCACCGTGAACTACCAGTGCGATGCAGCCAAAACTGTAATATTGTTCAGAAATTTCTGAAAATGCACTTACACATCGCTTGCGGAAAGTATCCGGTGATTCACCGCCGGGAAAGGGGAGAGTTCCGTAGCTGTCGATCCAGCGCTGATAGTTGGGATCACAGGATAGTTCAAGGTAATTTTTCCCCTCAAAATCGCCAAAATCGCACTCCCGCAGGTCATTGCACACGACAGGTTCAGCCCCCGGAAATAGTATCTCAGCAGTTTGGATACAGCGCTTCATTGGACTTGTAATTACCAGGTCACATTCAGGCATTTCTGTACATTTCAGTGCATTGATGCCCTCACTGCACAGTGGCTCATCAGTTCGCCCAATGTACCTTTTGTGCAAATTGCCTATTGTCTGCCCGTGCCGAATCAGGAGAACTTTCACGGCAGTTCCCCCTTAATAATTGTCGGAATCCCGCAAACCATGCGGATCACACTCTTTGCGTGGGCAGCGACGATGCAGCCGCAGCGCCCAACGTTCTCTCGCCATACACGGTCGTTCCTGTCCATTGGCACGATTCCGCTGCCCACCTCGTCCATGATGACCACGATGTCCGGTGAAGTCCGGCAGAGGTTTTCAGTGAAGCTGACCGGGTCGCTGCATTTTCGGATTAGTTCCTGAAAATTGGCTATACATCGACATTTATAGGCATCATCAGGGCAAATATCACGTCCCTCGGAAATGTCCGTTCGGGGAATTTTCAGCACTTCGGCAGCAAAGTCACGCTTACCCTGAGAGCGTCCTCCAATAATCAGAATCATTTCAGCACCTCCAGAATTTTTTCTGCAAAAACTGCTGCTGTGCAAGTCCACAGTTCGCACAGTACAAGAAACCAGCCGCACACATCACCGGAAATTCCGCCAAAATTGCGGTATGCAGCAGCTTTGCAGTACCAGAGAACAGCCGTCGCCGCCGCCAGTGCAGCCACGCCCGGAAGTCCACCCAAAGCTACCATTAAAGTGCCGGAAATGGCTATAAATAGAGCTTGCATTGCAATTGTAACCCGGCGGTGGGAGGGCTTCACAAAACTCTGTAGCGTTCCGGTGGATTTTGCGGAACGCATGGTCACGGCGGACAGTCCGCTAAGTGAGCGAGACAGGACGAATCCACAGGCACAAACAGCGGTAGTATTACGGCTTAATTGGCTTAAAACAGCGGAAAACATCATCATGCTAACGCACAGCCTGATTATGGCAAATGAGCCGACGTGGGGGTCGGACATTATGCGCAGCTTCTTGTCCTTGTCACCAAAAGAGGCGAGAGCGTCGCTGACATCGCAGAATCCGTCAAGGTGGATTCCGCCGGTAACTGCCACGGGGATAAGCGCCGAGACAGTACCCAGCATGAAGGGGTTCAGGTTCAGCCGGTGGGCGAGCCAGTTCCAGCCCAGCAGCGCCAAGCCGATGACTGCCCCCACAAGTGGGAAAAATCCCAAAGAATAGCGCCTGTTCTCCTCTTTCCACTCCACCTTCGGCATGGGGATCCTGGAGTACATCAGGAACGCCGAAAACAGCGAATTCAGCATGGCATACCTCCTTTGAGGAACACCGGTATACCGCAGACGCACTCTACCACACAGTCGGCAAATTCGGCTATATTTCGGTTAATTTTGCCCATTTCGACAATGTAGTCCGCCGTGCCTTCCGGGTAGTCGAAGCCGTCACTGCCCACCTGGTTTGTGACGATGACGAGCCGTTCGACCTGGCGGCTGAGGGCGAGGATATCCCCGGAAATTTTCTGTGAAGGGAAAGTCATTCCGCCCTCGGTGAACATCTCGTTGGCGCACAGATTCCCCACACATTCAAGGAGAACACCGCACCTCTCCGGTAGCTTGATTTCGGCTATATCCCGGTATTTTTCGATAGTTTTGAACCCCTTGCCGGAGCGCATTTTCCAATGGCGGCTGATAGCCTCCTGAGCGTCCTGACCGTAGGGCTGCATGGTTGCGATGTAGAACTTTTCGCCGGTGAAGTTTGCTAAAATTTCCTCAGCAAATCGGGATTTTCCGCACTTCGAGCCGCCAGTGATGAGTATTGTCATGAAAACTCAGTGTACCTTT
>CAMOEP010000126.1 GCA_946612185.1 uncultured Ruminococcus sp. | reverse complement strand
GATTTTTACCGGCACTGTTTTCCTAAAATCCATAGGTCGAAAATTTATGTCCCCTCAAGCTGAGCCAGCTTGACCGCTTCTCACGTTGACGCTTGCTTACGCTCGCTTACTCTTTTAGAAGCGGAACTTTTTTCGTCGCTCAACCGTGTTTCCCTTGGTACTGTGTTCTATTCAAGTAATTCTGTATTTTTGCTGTTTTACAATTTGCCCGGAGAACTCTGTACCAGTACAAACAAGGTTGAGCGACGGCAAAATGCAATGTTCTAAATGGTGAGCGAGCGCAAGCAAGCGACAACGTGGGAGCGGTCGAGCTGGCTCCAGCTCGAAAAAGTCGTTGCAACTTGCGCCGGGATATGGTATAATAAGATATAGAACAAATTACAGGAGGGATATGTATGCCAGCGCCGATAGGATCTGCTAAAGAGCGCTCCGACAGTAAGGTGAAAGAACCCAGGCAGTACAATGTTATTATGCTCAATGACGACTTCACAACTATGGAGTTCGTGGTGGAAATTCTCATCGACATCTTCCGCAAGGACAGCGTTACTGCCAATGAACTGATGATGAAAGTGCATAAGTCCGGCAGGGCTGTTGTGGGGAAATACCCCTACGACATCGCTGTTACTAAAGTCAACCGGGCTCAGAAACGTGCTAAAGCTGCCGGTTTCCCGTTTAGAATGTTGATAGAGGAGGAGTGAAATGAAAACTGACAAAAGAGTTGACCTGATCCTTTTACAGGTCACTGACTTTGTTGTGCGCCGGAAATATGAGTACATCACCCCGGAAATGTTCCTGCTCATGGCTCTCACTGACCCCAGCCTCAACCGGGCTTTCACCGCCTGCGGAGGTGATATCGAAGTGCTGATGCAGGACATTATCGACTACCTGGACGAGTACGTTGACAAGACCAGAGTGCCGTCTACCGAGTTCTCCGAAGGGTTTAAAGACCTGCTGGACTTTGCTGCGGATTCTGCCTACAGCAGCGGTAATAATACTGTGAAACTCCGCCACCTTATCAATGCTCTCTGGAAACTTCCCGAAAGCTATGCGGTATACTTCATCGAAAAGCAGGGCGTTGAACGTACCGATCTCCTTCAGGCTATGGCTGACGAGGATGACTATGGCTTCCACAACATCGACGGCGATACCGACGAGGACGAGGATATCAGCGAGGAAGAACCTGACGATGATGAGTTTATCGACGACGGCGAGGTATGGCATTTCGCAGATGGTGAACCGGATAGGAAAAAGCCGCAAAATGACAGCATGAGTTCCTATGCGCCCTGCCTGAATGATACCCTTACAGACGAAAATCCCCTCGTGGGACGCACTGAGGAACTGGAAAGAACTATCCAGGTACTTTGCCGCAAGGACAAGAATAATCCGCTTCATATTGGTGAACCCGGCGTTGGCAAGACTGCCATAACCTACGGACTTGTGCGCCTTATCCGGGAGGGGAAAGTTCCTGAGCCTTTGAAGGGCGCTAAGATATACGCTCTCGACCTGGGAAGTATGCTGGCGGGTACGCAGTACCGGGGCGACTTTGAAAAGCGGCTGAAGTCTCTTATGAACGAGATCAGCAAGGTGGACAAGCCGATAATTTATATCGACGAGATACACAACCTCGCCGGTGCAGGCGCAGTCGGGGACAGCTCACTCGATGCGTCGAATATGCTCAAACCCTACCTGGCTGACGGAAGTATACGCTTTATCGGCGCTACCACTTTCGAGGAGTACAAGAAGTATTTCGAGAAAAACAAGAGCCTTGTGCGCCGTTTCCAGAATATCGAGATAAAAGAACCGGACGAAGCAGAAGCCGTTAAGATACTTGAGGGACTGCGTGAGAAGTACGAAACTTTCCACGGCATTACCTATGGCGAGGGTGTGCTGGAGTACGCTGTTCATATGAGCCGGAAGTACATAAACGAGCGCTGTCTGCCGGATAAGGCAATAGACCTTATCGACGAAGCCGGCGCTTACAGAAAACTTCACCCCCAGGACGGTCTGACCGTGGAAAAGGACGTTATCGACAACGTGCTTACCACCATATGCCGTGTGCCGGTGGAAAGCGTCGCTACAGACGATGCGGAGGGGCTTGCCGGACTGGAGGAGCGGCTGAAAAAGCGTATCTTCGGTCAGGACGAGGCTGTATCTCAGGTGGTGAATGCGGTGAAGTTCTCGAAAGCCGGTTTGCAGGAGGAAGATAAGCCCCTTGCAAGTCTGTTGTTCGTAGGGCCTACCGGCGTGGGCAAGACTGAGATAGCCAGAAGCCTTGCGGACGAACTGGGCGTGAAGCTTATCCGGTTCGATATGAGCGAATACGGCGAAAAGCACGCAGTCGCTAAGCTGATAGGTTCGCCTGCCGGTTATGTGGGATATGAGGACGGCGGTCTGCTGACAGAAGCCGTGAGAAAGTCACCCTCGGCAGTCCTCCTCCTTGACGAGATCGAGAAAGCCCATACCGATATCTATAACGTTCTCCTACAGGTCATGGACTACGCTACACTTACCGATAATCAGGGCAGAAAAGCCGATTTCCGCAACGTCATAGTCATTATGACCTCAAACGCCGGCGCAAGCCGTATCGGAAAGAGTACCATAGGTTTCCACAGCGCAAGCCTTAACCAGGGCGTTATCATGGAAGCCGTGAAGCAGACCTTCCAGCCGGAGTTCCGCAACAGACTGAATAAGATAGTGGTATTCAACGGCATGGACGATAAAATGGCGGAGATGATAGTGGATAAGAAGCTTTCGGAACTTGGCGCACAGCTTGAAGCTAAGCAGATAACTTTCACCGCTGATGCTGATGCAAGGGCGCTTGTGCGGAAAAAGGGCGTAAGTCCGGAGTTTGGCGCAAGAGAGACTGACAGAGTTATCCGCAATGAGATAAAGCCGCTGTTCGTGGACGAAATGCTTTTCGGAAAACTCAAAAACGGCGGAAGTCTTACTCTTACCGCAAAGGACGGGACTTTCTCCATAACCGCAGAAAACAGGGAGTAAGCTATGGGAATATACAAGCTTGACGATGATATATGGTTTCCCAAACCGGAACTTGCTGAGGAGGACGGACTGCTGGCGATAGGCGGAGACTTGTCCCTGGACAGGCTTCTTCTCGCCTACCAGAACGGTATCTTCCCCTGGTTCAACGAGGACGACCCCATACTCTGGTGGTGTCCTCATGAGCGATTCATAATCCGCCCGGAGAAGATACACGTTTCCCACTCAATGAAGAAGTTCATGCGTCAGCATAAGGTGGAAATTCAGATAAACCGTGACTTTGCGGACACGATACACCGATGCAGAATGAAACGTGAGAACACCGTGGGGACGTGGATAACTGACGACATGGAACAGGCGTACACAAAGCTTAATAAGTACGGCCTTGCCGCAAGCGTGGAGGCTTTCTTTGACGGGAAGCTTGCAGGAGGACTTTACGGGGTAACTATAGGGAAGTGCTTCTTCGGAGAGAGTATGTTCTCGGACATGGAGAACGGTTCAAAAGCGGCGCTTATCATGCTGGCAAGGCATATGGAAAGCTTCGGGGGAGTTATGATAGACTGCCAGTTCCACACCGACCACCTGGAAAGTATGGGCGGCGAGAGGATAAGCTGGGAGGAGTACCGCAGACTTCTCGACGCAGGACTTGACGATGATGAGGAATAGAAAACAGATATAGGGTAATGGGAAAAATACCATGAAAAAAGCACTTAAAATCATTGCGGTATTGCTTGCTATATTGATCGCTGCATTTGGTTCTTTGTATTTGGCTATGTTCCGGCATGGAGCGAAAAATTATGTTTATGGCAAAAATGATTCTGCGTGGGATATATACCATCGTTTTAACTCAGATGCCATGAATTTTAAGGCAACACCGCACAGAGATTGCGGTGCAGATACGCAGTCAGATTTTTCGGCAGATTGTGCAGAAATTTTGCAGGCATACTGACGTATGTCAAAAAATTTATGTGCAAGATGCCGGAAAATATGCAAGTATATGCGCTGCAAAGCCGTCAGGCGGTCTTTGTGCGGTGTTGCCTTAAGGATTATATCCAGAATAACAATTTTCCGGAATTATCTGAAATAACAATTACAGGTTACTTTACAAAACATGGCGATTATTATGTAGATGCCAATGAATACTGTCCGGAGGAATTCTGCCTGACTCCCTATCAGCATGAGGACAAAACAGTATCAATTTACTGGGCAATAAAATTAACCGGAACTGAAATAAATGAAGTCTGGGTATATAAGCTCCCACTGACACAAGAGCAGTTAAGACCTTATACATTTGAGGAACAGGTCAAAATGGTTCCGTTATTCAAAGATGATAAATTTGAATACAAATCGGAGTATGTTATAGGATATTACAAAGCAGACAATAGCTAAGGCAACACCGCACAGAGATTGCGGTGCAAGATGCCGGAAAATATAAGGGGCAGATGCGCCGCAAAGCCGTCAGGCGGTCTTTGTGCGGTGCTGCCATATAGGATAAGGGGGAAAAATACCATGAAAAAAGCACTTAAAATCATCGGCAGGATACTGCTGGTGATACTCATAGTCATAGTACTGCTGATCGCAGGACTTGCAGTCTCACGTCTTATCGGCAAGGCGGTCAACAGCCGCACTCCGGAGGGCGGTATCAACGAGACTATGTTCGCTGATATCAATGGTACGAAGCAGTGGATAAATATTTACGGTCAGGACAAGGACAACCCGGTAATGCTCTACCTGCACGGCGGCCCCGGAACGGCAACAAGCTGGCTTGATTGGAGCATACTGCGCACACTCAGCAAAGACTACACCATTGTTGACTGGGATCAGCGTGGATTCGGTCATAATTATCCTGACTATGCAGAGGACGCAATGCCTACGGCTGAGACATTCATGCAGGACGGGCTTGAAATGACCGACTTTCTCCGTGAACATCTGGGCAAGGACAAGATAACACTTATGGGACATTCCTGGGGGTCGATATATGCTTCAAATCTTGCGCTGGAGTACCCGGAGAAATACGATGCAGTTGTAGCGATGTCGCTTATGGTGGATATGCCGGAGAGCAAGGAAACTTTCAAGAAATGGGCGCTGGAGCAGTCGGCTGATGACCCGGAGCTTCATGCGCTTGCAGAAAAGCTTGACCCCTCGATGATAGTAGTTACCGAGGAGCAGGAGGATATCCTCAACCGTCTGGACGCAGAATATAACTACACCGATGATTATTTCAAGGACGCAGACCTGAACCTTGCAGCAGCACTTTGGTTCAACCCCAACTGTACCCTTGCACAGCAGATGAGAGGACTGGGAATGTCGCAGGAATACGTTGATTATCAGCTTAAACTTATCGGCGGCGAAAGGTGTACTATAGCGTTTCCGATGGTGCAGTCGTTATCGCTGAAGGACAGAACGACCTATGAAGTGCCATATTATGTGATAATGGGAGACAAGGATCACGGCTCGATAGATACAGTAGAGGAAGCGGCAAGTTACTTTGAAAAGGTAAATGCGCCGGATAAGGAGATGTATTATATAGATGGCGGTCATGTTGCGCCGCTTCTGAAAAATGAGTTAGCCGAATACATACATCAGATCGCACTTAAAATGTATAATTCATAATTATTCAGGCTCGGCAGCTTTTCTTTGGTCTGGTTATTTTTCAGGGAGATGTTTGCGTGACGCTTTACTTAATGCGTAATTAAGGCAACACCGCACAAAGACCGCCCTCGATAGTGGGGGACGGTTAAAAGCTTATTACGGAACTCGACAGATCATGATATACCAGAGGATTTGCACTATATAACAGAGAATCATATCACTGTCTGGGTCTATTCCAAAAATTAAAGCCCTTTTCGTTTCCACCGTCTTCATCATTATCGGGATTATTACCCGCAGTATTTGAATTTCCGAAAAAGTTCAATAAACCTTCGATTGCTGAAAAAAGTCCGTCCAAAATGAGTGAAGGGGTTTTGTCAATGCCTTCACCTTTAAAGTAATAGTCATAATTCTCAAACATCTTTTTTGCTTGCTTACCTTCAAGGCTATCGCTTTGTGCTGCAAGTTTTAACCAGTACTCCGCTTGAGATATGATACGATTCCTACGGAAATAATTGCCTAAAAGGAATTGGTAAGAAACGTTTCCTTCTTTAGCCTTAGCTTTTATTTTTTCATAATAACAATTTTCAAAAGTATTAACATCGTTTTTGGATATCCATGTGATCGCATCAATATACTCCTGGTCTGCCGCTAATTTCATATACTGTTTAGCAATAAAATTTCCTACCAGCGATGAAAAGCCTTGATTTTTTTCCGCTTTATTATAACAAAACAGACCAACCTGATACTGCGCAGCCGCTATGCCATTACTTGCACATTCCTTAGCTTTTGCCAGATTATTTTCATTCACAGAATAAAAATGTGTAATATTCGGATTAGTTTGCTTTATTAAAACATATTCAGCACTATCATCAGTTATATAGAAACTGCCGAACGCCAGATAAACTTTTTCAGTGCCATTTTCGAGCAACTTCCTTAATTCTGTATCATTTGTGGCAACGAATTGTAATTCTTCTTCTGGGAGAAGCTCTTGCAGCATTTTTCTATGTTCAAGTTTTTCTTTGATATCATCTATCGTTATACCACAATCAACATATTCAACGCCGATGATATCGCAAAGCTGTCGGGGAATATCATCAGAAGCACTATCAAGTGCTTCAACTTTATCGGCTATATTATC
>CAMOEP010000125.1 GCA_946612185.1 uncultured Ruminococcus sp. | reverse complement strand
CCAGTGCGCCGCAGGTGATGAGAGTCTCCATTCTGCCGTCGGCGTAGGCGGAGTGGGTGTTCATGATGCCCGCCCCAAGCTTTACAAGCTTGCCGATGTGACCGATAAGTAGAATCCCCTCAAAGCCCAGTGATACGCCGATATCAATAGCATCGCCTATAAAATTGCTGCACGTTACGCACCTTTGGGAAAGGGACTCATTTCTGAGCCGGAGAAAGTCCTCGCTGAAATTTCCCACGGTAAGCAGGAGAAACTTCTGACCGGCAGCACGGCGCATATTCGCCTCTGCCCGTATAGTGTCCACAAGTGCGGAACTGCTCATTGGCACAACGATGCCGGTTGTGCCGATAATTGAGATTCCGCCCACGATGCCCATTCTTGGGTTGAATGTTTTCCGGGCAATTTCCTCGCCTTCCGGAGCGGAGACAGTAACATGAAATCCGCCGGAGTAGTCGAAAACCCGTGCGATATCGCTGAGGGAATGGGCGATCATCTTTCTGGGGACTGAATTAATGGCGTAGCTGCCGGGTTTCTGGTCAAGACCGGGTTTCGTGACTTTGCCGATGCCCTTGCCGCCGGTGATGATAATATCCTTGGAAATTGTGGTAACATTGGCGCATATCTTGATACCGGCGGTCACGTCGGGGTCGTCGCCGCTTTGCTTGATAACGGCACAACTGGCATAGTTTCGGGAAATATACTGGTCACAAACGGGGATATCCAGAGGTATACCCTTTGGGGTGATGATACGGACAGAGCCGACGATTTTTCCGGTCAGGAGCATTTGAGCCGCCGCCTTAGCCGCTGCCGCTGCGCAAGAGCCGGTAGTGAATCCGCACCGGAGTTTCTGCGCACCACGGTATATAAAAAGTTCCTCCATAGCTACCTCCTTTTTACATAGTATAACACATTTCCACCAATTTGTAAAGCCAAGCAAGCTGAGCCAGCTTGACCGCTCTCACGTTGACGCTCGTTAACTCGCTTACTTTTTTAGAAACGCACATTTTGTCGTCGCTCAACCGTGTTTTCAATGGTACTGAGTTCTATCAGATTTTGTTAGTTTGACCGCCAAGCTGAGCCAGCATGACCGCCAAGCTGAGCCAGCTTGACCGCTCTCACGTTGACGCTCGTTAACTCGCTTACTTTTTTAGAAACGCACATTTTGTCGTCGCTCAACCGTGTTTTCAATGGTACTGAGTTCTATCAGATTTTCTTCGTTTAACCGTGTTTCCCTTGGGACTGAGTGAAAACGCATTTTGTGGGATTTGACAACTTGCCGCAATAGTGGTATAATACACTCAGAAAACACCGGAGGTGGAGAAAATGAGAATTGGATTTATCGGAGCGGGGAAAGTTGGCTTTACACTGGGAAAGTATTTTGCGGAGCATGGCATAGCCGTTTCGGGTTACTATAGCCGCAGCGCTGGTTCAGCAGGGGAGGCGGCAGAGTTTACCAGAAGCCGCAAATACGCCGATATTTCGCAGCTAATTGCAGACAGTGACGCTGTATTCATAACAGTGCCGGACGGGGCGATAACCGGTGTCTACCAGGAAATCAAAAACTGCGGCATATCGGGCAAACAGCTTTGCCATTGCAGCGGAGCGCTTTCCGCCGCAGAAGCGTTCCCGGACATTGAAAGCTACGGCGCAGAGGGCTATTCGCTGCACCCACTGTTCCCGGTGAGCAGCAAGTACGCTTCCTACAAGACCATAGGTTCGGCGTATTTTTGCATTGAGGGCAGCAGCGCACATCTTCCGGACTGGCAGGCGTTTTTTGAAAGTTTCGGAAACCCTGTGCGGACTCTTTCCGCCGAAAGCAAGACGGAGTACCATGCCGCCTGTGCGGTTGCGAGCAACCTGGTCTGCGCACTGATAGCGGAGAGTACCGAGATGCTGGAGCATTGCGGATTTTCCGGTCAGGAAGCACTTTCAGCCCTTGAACCGCTTATTCGGGCGAATATTGACAGTGTCCTGAAAAATGGTGCGGTTTCGGCACTTACCGGGCCTGTTGAGCGTGCTGATGCCGGAACAGTTCAGAAACATCTTGGCTGTTTTGCCAGCGAGTGCGACCGTGAACTTTACCGGGCGGTATCGGCAAAGCTTGTTCATATAGCAAAGGCTAAGCACCCGGAGACTGACTATACTGCTTTGGAAAATCTTCTGAAATAAAGGCAACACCGCACAAAGACCGCCTGACGGCTTTGCGGCACATCTGCACCTCATATTTTCCGGCATCTTGCACACAAATTTCTTGACATACGTCAGTATGCCTGCGAAATTTATGCACAATCTGCCGTAAAATCTGACTGCGCATCTGCACCACAATCTCTGTGCGGTGTTGCCTAAACGAATCCCCCTGAAACGGAAATTCCGTAACAGGGGGATATTTTTACGCTAATTCGCCATGTTTTTCGTATTCAGACACACGGACGGTCTTGTTGCTCTCGTCAACGAAAACGACTTTCGGACGGAAGGACTTAGCTTCCTCCGGGGACATATCCGCATACGCCATGATGATTACCGGGTCGCCCACCTGACCGGCTCTTGCGGCAGCACCGTTAAGGCATATCATACCGCTTCCACGATCACCGGCGATGACGTAAGTCTCGATGCGGCTTCCGCTGTTGACGTTAACGATGTGGACGTGTTCGTACTCATAAAGACCGGCAGCGTCGATAAGATCCTGGTCGATAGTGACGCTTCCGACGTAATTCAGTTCAGCCTGAGTGATGAAGGCACGGTGTATCTTGCTTTTAAGAATAGAAAGTGTCATTTTGCCTCCTTAAACGTCCTCGGTGAAGAAATTGTCGATAAGGCGGGTCTTGCCGATGTATACGGCTATCGCACACAGGGCAGGGCGGTCGATATCGGTGATCTGCTGCATAGTAGCAAGGTCAACGATCTTGACATAATCTATCTTTGCAAGCGGCTCAGCGCTGATATGCTGCTTCATAGCGTCGGTAATGGCAGATACGTTTGTCTCGCCCTTTCTGACCATATCCATGCCCATGAATATAGCCTGAGACAGCACAAGAGCAGCCTTTCTCTCATCGGGGCTGAGGTAGGTATTTCTGGAACTTTTAGCCAGACCGTCTTTCTCACGGACGATAGGGCAGCCGATGATCTGGATATCCATATTCAGGTCGTCCACCATATGCTTGATGACTGCAAGCTGCTGAGCGTCCTTTTTGCCGAAGTAAGCACGGTCAGGCTGTACGATATTGAACAGCTTGGAAACAACTGTACATACTCCACGGAAGTGAACAGGTCGGCTAAGACCGCAAAGTTCCTGTGTGAGGACGTTCATATCCACGAAGGAGGAGAAACCCTCATGGTACATTTCAGAAGGTTCGGGGTTGAAGATGATATCGCCGCCGTGAGCCTCAACCAGAGCAGCATCTCTTTCGATATCACGGGGATAGCTTTCAAGGTCTTCTGTCGGGCCGAACTGCATGGGGTTAACGAAATCTGAGACAACAGTTCTGTCGTTGTCACGGTGAGAAGCGTCGATAAGGCTTGCGTGACCCTCGTGGAGGTATCCCATAGTGGGAACAAGACCCACGGTAAGACCCTGGGCTCTCCATTCCTTGACCTGTTTGCGGACTTCATCAATAGTTTTAACAACTCTCATATTACTCATACTCCTTTTTGATCTCAGCAATAACATCTTCGTCGATAGCGTAGGTATGTTCCGGGGCAGGGAATGAGCCTTCCTTAGTTTCGGAAATATACTCGGCAATACCCTTGCGCATTACCTCGCCTGCTTCTGCGAAGCGCTTGACGAATTTAGGTGTATGACCTGTAGTCAGTCCCAGCATATCCTGGTAAACGAGAACCTGACCGTCACAGCCGTTACCAGCGCCGATACCGATAGTGGGTATGAGCAGTTTATTAGTGATGATCTGAGCAAGCTGAGCGGGAATACCCTCAAGAACGACGGCACAAGCGCCGGCTTCCTGGATCTTCAGAGAATCTTCGATGAGTTTTTTAGCATTGCTTATGTTTTTGCCCTGGACTTTGAAACCGCCGAAAACGTTTACAGACTGGGGAGTAAGACCCAGATGAGCGACAACTGGGATAGAAGCGTTAACGATAGCCCTTATCTGCTCGCAGACCTCAGCGCCGCCTTCCAGCTTAACAGCATTAGCGCCGCCTTCCTTGATAAGTCTGCCGGCATTGATGACAGCTTCCTGGACGCTGACCTGGTATGACATAAAGGGCATATCAGCGACGATGAAAGCGTTCTGAGCGCCTCTTGAAACGGCAGCAGTATGGTGGATCATATCCTCCATAGTCACGGGGAGGGTGTTATCGTAGCCCAGCATGACCATACCGAGGGAATCACCGATAAGGATAGCATTCACGCCGCACTCGTCCATAATACGGGCGGTAGTGAAGTCGTAGGCAGTAAGCATCGTGATCTTGTCACCTGATTGCTTCTGCGCAAGAAGGGTTGAAACAGTGTTTTTCATAAATGTATACTCCTTTAGAACCTGTCATATGACAAATTCTTTATATTGTTACCTTTCCGGCTCACCGGATAAGATACAAGATGCAGTATATCTCTGCGGTAAACATTATATCACACTATTTCTGAAATTTCAAGGGGTATGGAAAATTTTATTTAATTCCGAAGTAATTGGTTTTTGGGGTTCGCATATTATCGCTAAGGAGATCCTCGTCAGTGGTACTCGAATTGACGAGAGAGCGGACGAATTCGCTGATAGAGCGATAGCCAAGTTTTTCGGCATAGTCGTGGAATCTGGAATATTCAGCCTCATTCACACGCACCCGGATAATATGTTCCCGGCGTTTTTTAGTATCTGTCATGATAAAAACCTCCTGAGTATACCTGATGATACAGGCATAGTAATTCAGAACCTGTCCACATAGGGATTGTGGACAGGTTCTCATATCAATAGTTCGTTTATAGGGTTAAACCAGATATTTTTGAGCGAAGATAGCAGCTTTTCTTTGGTGAGCGGTTTGCAGAGGTAGTCTGAACATCTGTTCTGTATGCTCCAGATAGCCGTATCACAGTCGAGAGACTGGTTACTTCCTGTAAGGATAATGTCGATATGTCTGTCCAGCTTCCGGAGCTGGTGGTGTATCATTTGCAGACCGCACAGTCCACTTTCGATGTCGATATTGAGAAAAACAAGGGAAACATTGTTATCCTTCACAAAATCAATACAATCGTTTGCAGAGGAAAAGCTTTTATATTGAAGATCTGATATAGACATTTTCAGCATATTACCCAGATCAGAGGTAAAATTTCTGTCATCGTCGATTGCGGCGATCATCATTTTTCATTACCTTTCTTTAGAACTTATCATATAGGCAGCACCGCAGTCTTTGTGCGGTTTTGCCTATATCGTCATGTTGAGGATAGTCCTCGTGATTGCAGACTGATATCCTGTATCCTGATCAGTTTCCCGGTGAATAAAGCACGGGCATCTTCAAAGTCAGAGGCGCAGGTAGACAGGGAGATAAGCTTATCGTTTACAGAGAGGTCTGCATCTGTAAAATGCAGGCTGTTATTGATAATGGAACTATTCCATTCATCGCAGTCAGCAGGTATATCGTACACGCTGTCGTAAGCACTGACGATAGCAAGTGAGAAGAAGTCGATCCGGTAGAGCGTATCCGTGGTGAAGAACCAGCCGAACCGGTGGGCATCGAACTCCTCACGCTCCTTGAAAGAGCGTATATCACCGAACATACCCGACTGCATATTATGTCCGTAGAGAATATTCTGAGGACAGGAAAGGTCTTTGGAGCAGCAGCGGTCAAGGAAAATGCTTCCTATCTGGTTTTCCGAGCCGTCAGGAGCGTGGCTGAGGTAGAACTGGTTATCATAGCCCTGAACGACGGGATAATCTATCTGAGAGTCCGCCATGAATATCCAGCCCACAAGGTCGGGGCAGATATCCGACAGTATGCGCAGTTTCCCGGTAATTTCTGATATTTTGCTGTCGGAGATGAAAGGAGAAGAAGCGTTCATGACCGGTTCTTCGTCCTCAGTCACCTCAGGTACAGCAGAAGTTACAGCAGTTGCAGGGGAAACTGCGTCGTCGGCGGAAGCGGTCACGGAAACTGTAGAAGTGCTGACAGGCGGCAATACAATGCTTTCTGCCGGAGTGTCAGAGGAGTATCCCGGAGAACTGCCGTGCCTGGAGAAACTCAGCCAGGCAAGCAGTCCGACGAGGATAAGAAGTATCCATAACCTTGCGTTTCTTAGCATAGAAGCTATCAGATAATAGAGTCAGCGTCCTTATTCTTCTTGTTCTTCATGAACAGACCGATAAGAGCAGCGCCGGCAGCGGAAATGAAAGCGAAAGGAGCGATGTTAAAGAGCAGACCTGTTACAGATGTGTCCTTGATAGAGTTGGTGAACACGATGCTATCGCCTGCATCAACTTTGTTAACATCGTAGTTAGCGCTCAGCTCGGAGGAAGCGCCTTTTGCAACATAAACGGAAGTTGCACCTGCGTCAGTAGTACCGGACTTTTTCAGGTTCAGATCTGTATCATTATTTGCCTTTGCAGAAACGGTATAAGTGTCGTTGGTGTTGTTCTGCTCAGTTACCTTGAGGGCAGTACCAGCAGGCAGACCGTAAATAGTTACATATTCGCCGTTCTTGAGCTTGAAGTTTTCGCCGGTAAGCTGAGAAGTTTTAGCTGAGAATGTTACGGAATTCTGGGCGGTCGCACCGTTAATGGTGTAATAATAATCAACACCGGAAGC
>CAMOEP010000124.1 GCA_946612185.1 uncultured Ruminococcus sp. | reverse complement strand
GTAGAAATTCTGCTCAAAAATCTGCGCATTATTATAGTGTCAACACGCCCTAACAATAGACAGAAAAACAAGCTGTCCTGATTTTTATAAATGCGAGACTTGATTATTTTTGAAAAGTATGGTACAATAGTAGAAAAATGCCCAAGGAGTATTTTGTAATGCTGAGTGAGAAAATTGACCTGCTTATGAACACCCTGAATGCCGGAAGTGTTGACATAGCCAGTCTGACTGATTATTCCCCCACGTCCATAAGCCGCATACGCAGCGGTTCGAGAGTTCCCAAGAAGGAAAGCCCTACTATTGCCAAGTTCGTGGAGGGACTTGTTATATTCGCTGCCGAGACTGACCAGCTTTTGAAACTGGGAAAGCTGGTCCATTGCGACAGCACCGATGAACAGGCGCTTGCAGATGCAGTGAAGGAGTGGCTGTATTCCAGCCGGAGCGCAAGTAAAATTGCGGAGCATGAGAAACGCCGTGACATTTTCGGCAAGCGGCTTGATATGCTTATGGCACTGGCAGGTATGAATAACCGCCAGCTCAGCGAAGCTTCCGGAACGGATTATTCCTACCTTTCACGCCTCCACAACGGTCAGCGGCTTCCTAAGTCCGGCTCTGACTCACTGGTTCGCATATGTCAGGCACTTTTCCGGAAAATAGTCGATGACCAGCACATCAACGAGCTTATCGACCTTACGTCCATACCGCCGGAGAGTATCGACGACTCCACCATTCGTGACTGGATGTGCGGATTCACTGATAATATCACCGCCGCCGCTGTCCGCAGTTTCATAATGTGTATCGAGCAGATGCCGGAACTGACGTACATTCCGGGAATACCGCTCCTCATAAGCGACGCACACGGCAACTGCTACTACGGTACAAGTGGTATGCAAAGCGCAGTTGCACGGCTTCTTATCGGCGTTCAGCAGGGTAAGCGGCTTATGCTCTACTCCGACAACAGCAGCGAGTGGCTCACGGAGCATTATCTCCCGCAGTGGACATCGCTTATGGCAAGGTGCGTAAAGCTTGGCATACCGATAAGTGTGATACACAGCATCAGCCGGAATATCCCTGAGATACTGGAAATGATAAAAAGCTGGCTGCCGTTTTATATGACAGGATTCATAAGCCCGTTTTACAGCCAGAAGGAATGTGGCGACAGGTTCTCGCACACCTTGTTCATATGCCCCGGAAATGCGGCAGTAGTCGGATTTGCGCCAACTGGTTCAGAGGGCGTTGTAAGCTACATTTCCGACGAGGAGCAACTGGGGGTTCTTGAGGACGAATTCTCAGTCATGCTCGACGACAGCCGACCGCTCCTGACCATTTCCAGTGAACTGCGATACCCGGAAGAAACGGCAGTATCCGGCAGGTTCGGCAGCACGGAGGTTTTCGCCGGACACAATAGCGTTATTATAAACAAACTCGCTGACCCCTGCGTTTCGTTCCGTTTTGAACACCCCGGAATCGTTATGGCGTTCAGAGGCTTGCTGGAATAAGGGTTGGTCTTTATAATAAAGGAGAATTGTAAAATTGATCCGGAATCATTTTTTCTTCGATTTTGTTCATAGGTGCGATTCTGGTGGAGTGTTATGCATTAATGTCAGTGTGAGGAGAATGCTTTATGCTGAAAAAAGTCCGGAAACAGTAAAATTCTGTTTCCGGATTTGTTATATATTATTTGATAACGCCCAGACCCCAGATAGTGAAGTCGCTGCCGGCGTTCTCCATTTTAATTGAAACGTCCAGTTCACCGGACATATCCTGGTAGTAACCGAGTTCAGCGTCAGGGCCGCCCCAGGTGTAGAGTTTTTTGCCCTTAATGGTAGTGGTCTTGCCGTTTACAGTGACGAGGATATTGCCCATTCCGTCCTTGCTGTCAGCCTTGAACACGATGATAAGACCCTTACCAGTGGTCTTGAATGTCATGGGAGTATTGTTGCTGAATTTCTGGAAAGTATAGCCGTAGGGGAGAGAGCCGTAGCCCTGACCAGCGGCAAATGAACCTGCATTGAAGTTCTCCAGATCACTTGGCATAGTATTCACACAAGTTTCGTACTCAGTTCCGAAAGCGGCAGTAGTTGGGATAGTGTAGGAATCAGAACGGTTTTCGGTGCGCATAGCCTGACGAACGAAGTAAGCCATGCAGTTTGAGATAAGTTTACCGCCTGCGTCGTGGGGGTGATATTCGTCGGTATAGTAGTCAGAGGGGGAGAGATAGCCACTGTTGAAAGCCTTAGTGAGAGCATTGTCCATACTGATGATCGGAACGTCCATATTTCTGCCGATCTTCTCCATTTGAGCCTGACTTGAGAATCCGCCCTTAGAGCGGTTGATAAGCACGATAACAGCCGGTTCGTTGGGCAGTTCGAGGAACTTCTTCACGCAGCTTTCAAAGGACTTCTTATAGAGGATATCCTCATGGTCATTGACGGAGAACTCCATAACGATGATGTCGGGATTCTTGCTGACGATGTCCTTTTCACTGCGGACGAGTCCGACCACTGAAGAAGTGCCTGACATACCGGCGTTGACCTCGGTGAATGAACCGGCGGCAAAGTTGTCCTTGATATATGCGGAGAAAGGCGAGGAGTACTTTTTACCCTCGGTTATTGATCCTCCCAGGTACGCAAGAGTCAGGGGAGCGCCCTGCTGTGCGGCTTCAAGCTTGTTGGTAAGGCGATATGTATTGCCCATTGAGCAGATAGAGTCCTTCCAGAAACCGAGTTCCTGAGCGGAAGCAGTTTCCTGATAGTCGTCCCACTTGTTGTCAGGCTTAGGCGGTTCTGGGAAATGATCGGTGATGCCCATGACGTACTCCTCCAGCAGAACCAGGTCACTTACGCCGATATTTCCGTCGTGGTCAACGTCCGCAGCCTTTTCAGCAGATTTGTCAACAATATCTTTAGCGAGAAGTTCACGTTCCATAGCCACGTCAAAAGCGTTGATTTTCTGGTCGTAATTCAGGTCGCCGTAGATAAGCTTTTTCGGGCCGCCTGAGCCTTTGATTACAGTACCAGCCGCAGCCGCCGTAACGTCGTCAAGGTAGAAATTGTTGGTACTGTTAGCTGTTTCCACATATATCTGGATATCGGTAGCGTCCGCCGGGATAAGGTAGTTAGTGTTCGCAAGCTGAACCCATTCGCCCTTCATAGTCTCCGCCTCAGCGATGCCGGAATAGTTGACAGTACCGGAAGCGTCCTTGTACTGGAGTTTCATGTAGAACATATCAGAAGTGCCGCCGGAGGTAAATTTAACATTAGCGCTGAAACTGTACTCGGTGCCGGGAACGAAGTCGGCAGAAAGTTCCTTGCAAGCGCCGTTCCAGGCGGAAGTTCTGCCGCTAACGAACAGTGAACTTGTGCCCTCGAAAGATTCGTCACCGCTGACTTTTACGGAAGCCGCACCTCTGCCAGTCCAGCTATCGGTACTGCCCTCAAAGCTGTCATTGAATAATGTTCCGTCAGCAGCGCAAGCGCAGTTATACGGAATGAAAGAACCGTAGGAAGCGAGCATGACCGCCGGGACGAGTAATGAAGCAAGTTTTTTATATCTCATTTTGACCAACTCCTCTGCAAAATAATTTCCCTATACATATATTATACACAAAAGAATGTACACGTCAACCCGAATATTGTGAAATTGGTGGACAAAACGAGCAAATATTGCTAACATTTAATGCTTGCGCACTTTTGTACAAAGCGTTTGGGAATTTCAGGGTCAGCCCAGAAATAGAGGTGCGGAAAACCGGCATAAATGGTCGGTGAAGCGTACCCGGTGACCCAGCAGCGTCCGTCACGTTTCACGGCATTGAAAGCGTCACCGGACTGACTGCATTGCCAGTAGTGAAATTCATGCGCAGGAACGGTCTGCCCCTTCCGGAAAAGCAGGCTGTCATATGCTGGTTCAAGTGTAACATAGCCGAAATTTCGCAATCTATCGCCCTTTATACAGTCACCTGGCAGCGCTCCCACCATAGGGAACAACCTGCCGCTTTCCGAGGATATGCTGTGGGTCAGGTACATAAATCCGCCACATTCAGCGATAACTGGTTTGCCGCTTTCGTAAAACTGTCTGACGCTGGCGAGCATACTGGAATTTCCGGCGAGTTTTTCAAGGTGAAGTTCCGGGTAACCGCCGGAGAGGATAAGCCCGTCAGCCTCCGGGACACTTGGATCAGCAAGAGGAGAAAACGTGACGATGCGGCAGCCAAGATTGCGCAGAATATCGAGGTTTTCCGGGTATATAAAGCTGAAAGCGTCGTCCATAGCCACGGCAATTGTGATATCATGGCTTGGGTGGATATTCTCAAATAGACACCTGTCGAATTTGCCGCCGGTAAGGGTGAGAAGCTTGTCAATGTACAGGTTTTGTTCAGCAATTTCTGCAAGTTTGTTCAGTTTTGCTTGTAAACTTTCAGTTTCCTGAGCCTGAACAAGTCCCAGATGACGGCTGTCAAAGGAGATATTGGAGCGAGGAAATGCACCGAAGAATTCCGTACCCATATCCTTGCACAGCTTTTTCACCATGTCCACAAGTGTTGCTGGCAGGCGATTAAAGATGAAACCGGCGATATTACTGGGTTTGCGATAGTTCAGATAACCGCTCATGACAGCACCGATAGAGTCGCTCATACCCTGGCAGTCAATAACAATAACTGAATTCGTTTCAGAAATTTCAGCAGTATGGTGTGCAGAAGTGTCGCCGCCGTCATAGTATCCCATAACGCCCTCGATGACGGTATATCGACCAGAATACTCCGAAAGCAGCCTGCGGACAGTGTCACTTGTACAGAAAAAAATGTCCAGATTGTGAGAAGGCGTTCCCAGCGCACGCCTGTGAAAACCAGGGTCTATGTAGTCAGGACCAGCCTTGAAAGCACAGGTGTCCAGACCTCTCGCCTTCATCGCAGCGAGAATTGCGCAAGTAATCGTGGTTTTTCCGCAGCCGCTCTTAGTTCCGGCGATCATGAACCTGTTCATTTCAGCCCCCTTATGATGAATACCGGGTTTTGCGCCTGGAGCATGGTATATCCGCCAACTTTTTTGGTGTCAGTAACGGCAATCTGCGTAATGCTGCACTCCCTGCCAATGCTGGAAAATGCGCTGACAGCGGCATTTAGCGTGTCCAAAGTAACGGCAGTTACCAGGATGTCAGCCGCCGGATTTTTAGTGATGATGACCTTGAAAATTTGCTGCAAACTGCCGCTGCTTCCGCCGATGAAAACCTTGTCCGGCGCAGGAGCATCAGCGAGAATATCCGGTGCATTTCCCACTGATACAATGATGTTATCGCAGGCGAATTTTCGGGCATTTTCCATTGTCAACGCAGCAGCGTCCTGCTTTTTATCGAACGAGTAAACCGTACCGAAAGGGCAGCGGTACGCCATTTCCACGGACATAGACCCCGTACCGCAGCCAATATCCCAGCACACGTCGTTCTGGCGGATATTCAGCGCCGAGACCGCATTACACCGAACCACGGACTTGGTCATAGGAATGGTACTGCGTATAAAATCGTCGTCAGGAATTCCTGAAGGGATATATGAAATCTGTTCAGAATTTTCAGAAATGATTACAGAAAGCTGGCAGGTGGGGATATCAGTAAAATCCTCCGCAAAGCCCGACCTGACGCACTCTGTTTCGCAGCCCAGATTTTCACCGATGTGAACGGTCATGCGCCCAAGACCATATTCGGTCAAGCGCCTGCAAACCGCCGCAGCGTCCATATTTCCGCCCAGCAAAAAGAAGCATTTTTCGTTCATTGCGGCATTTATGGCGATATTTCCGGCTCTGCCGTGAAGCGATACACAGCGGATATTCTCGTAGGATAGTCCGACACGGCTGCAAAGTGCGGAAAGTGACGAAATACCGCCGAAAATGGTGACTTTCATACCACAGAGCAGGGGGAGGAGTTTTTTTGCACCGCTGAAAAATCCGCAGTCACCGGACATGAGGACAGCAGCAGTCTCAGCTTTGGATTTCCGCAGTATATCGGCAATTTCCTCTGATTTGTATGCGGTGAACAACTGCTTTCCAGTGGCAGAAAACGGTTCAACCATGCGTTGAGCGCCGACGAGAATATCCGCCTGGTCAATGGCTGCTTTTGCCTTGAAAGTCAGGTCACCGATGCCTGTTCCGACTATAAAAACCTTCACTGAAAATCCCTCCTGAACTGCGATATTATGCGTTTTATCTGCTCTGCGGACAGTCCTTCCTCAGCATCTCGCACAAGGGTCAGCGTGCGGATTCCGCAGAGGTTTGCGGCTTCTATTTTTTGTGGATAACCACCAGCCTGACCGCTTTCTTTAGTCAGCAGAACCTCTGCACCGCTCAGGCGGATATGCTCAGAGTTCTGCTGAACCGAAAATGGACCTTTTCCCAGAATCAGCTTATCCTCGTCAAAGCCCAGTTCTGCGCACTCCTGCCGGATAGTTTCAGTTGGCAGAAGTCTGAGCCAAACTCTACGACGGTAGTCGATTATCCTCGTCAGAGCGCTAAGTGACTTGCTTCCGAGGGTACTGAGGACAGTAGAATCGTCGTGATTGAGTATTTCCACCAGTTCATCGAGATTTCGGGCAGTTTCCCCGGAAACCGCCGTGCTGTCCCGGAGAAGACGGTAGTAGGGCGTGCCGGAAAACGTCGCCGCAGAGCGGATATTCGCCGTAGCTTCGGCGGCGTAGGGGTGAGTTGCGTCTATGACTGCCCGGAAATTCCCCTGAATCATTAGTGACTTCATCTGCTCCTGGTCGAGCCTGCCTGTGCGGACGTTAACATC
>CAMOEP010000123.1 GCA_946612185.1 uncultured Ruminococcus sp. | reverse complement strand
CGGCTTTCCTGAGCCTTAGCCGCTTCTTCCTGGGCGGCACGCTCCATTTCAGCCTGTTCAGCAAGCGCCGCTTCACGTCTTGCCAGCATTTCACGGACTGCCTCAGCACGTTCTTCCTCGGCAAGCCGTTTGGCTTCGAGTACCTCACGGCGTTTCCGGAGTTGTTTGCTGAGTATCCACAGGGCGATGCCTGCAACGACTATAACAGCCACAAGGTAGCCGAAATTAGCTTTGAGCCAGTTCATGCGGTAGCCCTCGAAAGCCTTGTTGTATATGGAAGATGCGTCTGCAAGTTCCGCATACTTCATAGAGCCTTCGTAGTCAGCCTGTCTCAGCAGGGCAAGTGCTACGCCAACGTAAGCACGGCGGAAGTTTCCGTCACGCTTGAGAACTTCATACCAGGGTTCAAGTGCTTCTTCGTAGTAGCCGGCGTTGTGGAGTGCGGAAGCCTGGTGGACTATCTTGCCAAACTCAGTTTCCTTGAATATGGTAACTGTATCCTTCTGAGAATCCACAACGTACAGGTTATTGCCCTTGGATTCCAGTGCGGCAACGTGGTCGAAACCACCCACCTGTTTTGCAAGAGTACCTGTAATGAACAGCAGGTTGCAGTCCTCATCGTACTGGAAAACTCGTCCGGTAGTGAAGTCCAGGCAGTTGATATTTCCGTCCTCAGCGATGTCGATATCGCATATAGCCGGGGCAAGGAGTTTGTTCTGGGAGGTATCGTACATAGGTGCATAGTCACCGAATTTCAGGTCAAGATTTGCGAAGATGTTGTTGCCTGCGGCATTGAGTTTCTTGACGGTATCGGTAGACTGTGTAGAGGAGGAAGTACAGGTGAAGATGAAGTCGCCGTCGATATCGAAGCTTGTGATACCGGTGGGGACGTTTCTGGCACGTCTTGCCTTTTTCTCCTCGCTTGTGAACAGGCTTGTGAAGTAGTTGCCGATTATCTCAGCGGTAGGCTGAACACGGTTTGCGCCGTAGAAGCCTGTGAACTCACCGTCCGGGCTGAACATAGCCGCACCGGTGGTGATATTGTTGAGTACGACATAGACGTTTCCTGCTTTGTCTGCGATAACACGCTGGGGCAGGAAAGTACGCTTCTGGTCGTACACCTCGGAAGTGGGCTTGGTTATTTCGCTGACCACATTGCCGTCCCTGTCGCTTATGAGTACACGGGAGTTCTCGTTATCAGCGATATACATAAGGTCATTCTCAGCGGAGATGTAAATTCCCTGGGGATTTTTAAGAGTAGTGGTCTTGCCGTCTGGCATGGTGAACTTGTCGTACACCTTCACCAGAGTGCTGAACTCTGAATCTATGGCAACGATACGGTCATTGCCTGAATCCACCACATAGAAAATGTCGTTATGGTCGTAGAATATGTCGGACGGTGACTCGAAAGCGCCCACGCCCAGATCGTTTCCGGAAACGCTGCGGTCTGCGATATATCCAGCCTGAGAGGGGATCGCCTCGCCCCAGCGGTCGTAGTTGTAGACATCGTAGGCTTCACCGGCAGATGCGTAAAGGGAGGAAGCAGTCCCTCCGATAAGCGCACCGGCGAACACCAGCGATAAAAGTTTCTGTAAAGTCTTTTTCACTTGATTCACCCTTTCTGTGCGCTCAGTCCTTGATACCTGAGTGAGCCATAGTTTCGATGACCTGACGCTGTGCCAGCATGAATACCACGATAGGGGGTATAAGCACGAATACTGATACCGCCGAAGCTACGCCTGCACGGGCAAGACCAGATGCAGCAGCCTGAGCCGCAACGGTAGTCAGGGTCTTGTACTGCTCCTGGAATACTACTGTACCTGTCTGGATATTCCATGCAGCCTGGAAAGCGAATATGATAAGGGTCATAAGCGCCGGTTTCTGGTTTGGCATTACTATCTGCCAGCATATCCTGAAAAGTCCTGCGCCGTCCACCTTAGCGGCTTCTATCATAGCGTCAGGTATCTGACCGATAGACTGCCTCATAAGGAAAAGTCCCATAGGAGAGGCGACCGAGGGGAGTATCAGTGCCAGGGGATTGTCGATAAGTCCCAGCCTTGCCATGACGATATACTGCATGATGTAGATAACGTTAGACTGGTAAAGCAGGGCAATAACGATGATGCTGTTGATGAATTTGCTTCCGGGGAAGCGGCACTTCGCAAGGACGAAAGCCGCCATTGAAGCGAAGATGCACTGCAAAACAGTTACCGAAAGTGTTACGGCGATACTGTTGAAAACGTAGCGGGAAAAGGGAACTCTGTTCTGGCTCATGGCGCTGAACATATCGCTGAAATTCAGGAGAGTCGGGCGCATGACGTAGAGTTTCGGAGGGTAGATGAAAAGTTCCTCCACAGGCTTTATCGACATAACGATAGTAAGGTATATCGGGAAAAGCATGAACAGACCCAGTATGGTAAGGAAGGCAAAGATAGCGATAGTGCCGCCTATTTTTCTGCCAGCCTGTTTATTTGAAGCTTTCAGCTTCATTGTGTTGACCTGTGCCATCAGCTTACCTCCTTAGTCCATATATTTGCTCAGTACACGGCTTATAAGCTTGTTGAGCAGGTACATTACCACGAAAAGAACCATACATATCGCAGAAGCGTAGCCCATTTCGTAGCGTACCCAGCCGTAGTCGTAGGCATGGGTCATAATAGTGTGTGCCTTGTAGTCGGTACTTGGGAAACCAACGAGGTTCTGTGCAACAGTACCGGCGGTAAATGAACTTACTATCTGCATTACCGCAGCGAACATAAGCTGAGGGCCCATGGAAGGGATAACGATGTAGATAAGTTCCTGCCAGCGTGTGCGTATACCTTCGATAGCGCCGGCTTCGTACATAGACCTGTCGATATTCTGGAAACCTGCACGCAGGGCAAGGAATCCTGCACCCAGGGATATCCAGAGCTGTACAACTATAGTAACGCCCAGGACGTAGTTTCCGTCAGTGAGCCACTGGATAGGTGAATTGATAAGACCCAGGTTAATAAGGAACGAGTTGATGTAACCGTTCATATCGCCGCTGAATATTATCTGCCATACGGTGAATATATTAGCCATAGAGGGCGCATAGAATACCAGTGTGAAGAAGGTCTTGAGTTTGGGGTGGAGTTCGTTAATGAGCCAGGCGAGCAGGAAGCAGAGAACGTAGCTTACCGGGCCTGTGAAAAGTGCGAACACGATAGTTACTCTGATAGATTTAACGAATATCTTATCTGAGAGGAACAGCGTGGTGTAGTTTGAAAGACCGATGAATTTAGGTGCTTGTGCCATATTGAAGTCGGTAAAGCCCATAGGAAGGGACATTACAACAGGCACTACAGTGAATACGATAAAGAAAAGCATAAAGGGGGCAAGCATTGCATAGCAGGCTTTATTCTGCTTGACGGAGCGCCACATCATCGCACGCTCCTCCTGCTTAGTCCTTCTGCCGATCTCCTCTTTTGATAACTGAGCCAAAGCTGATACCTCCTTCCTTAATTTTCAGCGGTGGGCAGACCCAGGTTCTCACGCTTTCTGGTGATCTCGTCGTTGATATCACGGTTATACCATATAAGCGTATCACGGGGGTTCTCCATTTCGTTTACAGTTTCTCTGAAAGCGTTCATGATATTTCTGGTAACAGCGTAGGACGAGGGGATAACGGGTATCTCCACAAGTTCCTGCTGCTGATCGGAGAGCCTGTCAAACTCGTTGTGTGACCATGAAAGCTGAGAAAGAGCGTCCAGGTTAGCGGTATCGAAGCGACCCATAGTACCCAGCAGACCCTCTATCTGAGTGCCGTAGTGTATCTGGGTTTCCTTTTCGGTGAACCATTTTATGAACTCCCAGGCGTTTTCCTTGTTCTGGACTTTCTTGAATATAACAGCGCCCGAACCGGAGGAATTAGCCGCATGGGAAACAGTTCCGTCGTCACGGAGAGTACCGGGAACCTGGCAGAAGTTCCACAGACCCTTGATTTCCGGAGATGCAACTGCAAGCTGATTGAAGAAGGTGTAGTTTGCGATGACTATGGGATATTCGCCCGTCCTGAAACGGCTGAAAGCGTCGTAGGACTGGACGAAACTGTACTTTGTATAGAAGTCAGTCCATTCCTCGAAGGACTGAACAGCTTCAATACTGTCGAAGTTGGACTTTGACTGGTCGTCGGTATAGTAATTCAGACCCTTCTGGAGCAGAAGCATAGCAAAGGTATGACCTGCTTCAGTAGCGGGTGAGATATTAGCCGGCGGCAGGATAAGTCCCACGTTCATATAATTTCTCTGGAGCGCAGGGAGCATATCAATAAGCTCAGTCCATGTTTCCGGAGGTGAAGTGTAGCCCAGTTCCGTGAGAACGTCAGTCCTGTAGAACATCATGGGGAAGGTCTGGCTGATAGGCAGACCATAGGTCTTACCGTTATACTGGTAAGGTGTAAGGGCATTTTCCTGGAATCTGCCGGTAACGTCACCGAAGTCACCGAACTGGTCAAGGTCAACCAGCAGGTCACGGGCAGCCAGGTTAACGGGGAACTCACCGCCCAGGAACAGCGCCGCATCAGGGCCTTTTCCGGCGAGAGTAGCTTCCACAACGCCGCCGATAACGAGGTTTACGGAGATCGGGATACCAGTTTCCTGCATGAAGTCGTTCTCAGCCATTTCCTTTACCACCTGCGCCTGGTCACGTCCCAGGGATACCCATACATTGATAGCGTCCTTGCCGGTAACGTCGGAGAGGGTGGTGTAGTCCTCGAAGAATGAGCCGAAGAATCCCTTTGCGGAGAAGCCGATAGACTTGCCCAGCTTCTCATCAGCGCTTTCAAAACTGCGGTCTGCGGAGGCAAATTCGATATAGTCCACTTCAAGCGGCTGATCTCTGTAGTCACGCATCCAGGCGGATATCGAAGCGATGTAGTCCTTTATCTGGGAGAGGTAAGCCGGAATTTTCAGAGGCTTCTTGATACATTTGTCCAGGATAACGGTCATATTCTCCAGCGCAGAAGCTTCTGAACCGGCAGTTCCGGAGAGACTTTCTATTTCATGCTGAATGTCCTTTAATGCCTGGGAAAGCTGCTTGAATTCGTCCACCAGTTCCGGTATCTTTTCGTGAACGTAGTAGTCGGTGTACTGGTCAGGAGAAGGGCCTGTTATCATGAGTATCTTACGGTAGTAGTTATTCAGTTCAGCAACAACGTCGTCCAGCTTCCGCATAGAATCACCGATCTCGCCGGGAACACATTCCATAGTAATGGTATGGTCGCTGTCTGCATCGAGGTAAACGTAGACGGCATCGCCGTTTTCAGTCTCCGGGGAGACAACGTTCCATTCTGTGTTGTAGAAGAATCGTACCTGGTCAAGTTCCTTGCAGGGAACTTCGCCGTCGATGTAGATACGCCTGTTTGAATAGAATCCACGCATCACATTCTGGCGGGACTTGATACCTATTTTATACCATCCGGAAGAACCTATCTTCTCCTTGGGTATCGTCCAGGTAACGGATTGCAGGGCTTTTTTCCAGTTGCCGCTGCCGAGGGTGTTGTATACCACCTTTACCGGGTCAGAGGGGGATACAAGGTAGCTGGAGTTATCATAGGTCGGATAGAGGGTGGAATCCGACTTATAGTCAGCCGCTTCGCCTTCGATACGGAACAGGTTCGAGGGGGTGCTTTCTACGCTTACCGAAGCGCCTGCTGAGGAGACATACTCGCTGTATGACTTCAGCGCTTCGGGGGTGTAAAGCTTTATCTTCTCAATGGCAAGCTGCGCCCTTTCGGAGGAAAATCCCAGGGTATGCTTACCCTTTTCCAGGTAGAAGAAAAGAG
This sequence comes from uncultured Ruminococcus sp., assembly GCA_946612185.1. Classification (GTDB taxonomy): domain Bacteria; phylum Bacillota; class Clostridia; order Oscillospirales; family Ruminococcaceae; genus Ruminococcus. The sequence continues at coordinate 987 of CAMOEP010000123.1, read as the reverse complement.
GCTCGCCAAAAAGACCGTCCACGTCACCGATATCGCACTGCTGCCACATACCCTTCTGAACCTGAGAGGGGCGAACCTGGTTGCCTCGTGAATCGGTGTATATGTCGGTCTCGTTGACCCAGACACGGTTGAGAGTGATACGGGAAGCCGTGTCGTAAGGGGTCTTGTCGTCGATAGTGAGGGACAGCTCTATCTGAGAACTGTTGGACTCCATAGGGAAGTAGCTGAGGTTAAGGCAGTATATGCCGGTTTCAGGGACGTTTATCTCGTAGGAAACCTTGCCATCGCTGCTTTCCCATATGAGAGTATCGTCACGTTGATCGTTGTCGTCGCCAAAGCTGCCGACGGAAAAGTTGCCGTTTGAAGCGGACTTGTAGTCAGCGCCAGCCAATTCGATAACGGCATCAGGGCGCACTTCTCCGCAGTACTGGTCGTAGTAGTCACTGTAGGTAGGTATACCTGTGTCGATAGGCTCGATGTAGTAGTAATCATCAGCCGGAACTGACGCAGAAGCAGAAGCCGCCGCAGCCTGAGAGTAAGCCGGGACGGTCATGCCAGCCGCCATGACGCAGGACAAGATACCCGAAGTGACATTCAGGTATAGTTTTCTTATATTCAATTATTCTCCACCTTTCCCGCAAAAAGCGTGAAATGAGGGTATCACGAAAAAACCTGCCAGGTATTCCTGAGAGGGTAAGACGCAGATGCCCGGAAAACAGACCTTTACAGCGTTATGCAGAGATTGAGAGGGGGGCTGCATAAAGTGTCAGGTCTGAAAAAGACTTCTTTCAACGCCGGAGAGAGAAGCCGTCAGCATCGGTGTATTTAGTTGTTCCGAACTTCGGCTGCCTATGCCGGACGTTCAAGTGTAACGAATAATCGCCACAAATCCTTCCTAATAAGTATAACAAATTTCATCACCATTGTCAAGAAAAACATGGGTATTTTTGAAATATGGGTAATAAAAAAACAATATGCCTGTTAACT
>CAMOEP010000122.1 GCA_946612185.1 uncultured Ruminococcus sp. | reverse complement strand
AAGAAGTCGATAGCATTTCTGCCGGAAGGCGCACGGAAGTCACCGTAGAAGATACGGTCGTCGTCGATAGTAAGCCCATGCTCATCGAGAACTTTCAGGAAAGCTTTGAGGCGGTCGGCGCTTTCGGGGTTATCCACGGGGCCGGAGATGTAGTTGAAACGGGTGAAGCCGTGGTGGGTGATAAAATGCTCGGTGATATTCCGCATAGCGGAACTATTGTCGATGCCGATGTGCATCATATCCTCGATATCGTAGTCTATGCTAACGGCAGGTATACCGGCATCTCTGACTTTTTTGATGATATCCTGCACGACGGCGGGGTAGTCGATAGTATTAGTAAGCAGGACGGCTCCGTCGAAGTCGGTGAACTCCGGAAGCCGGAAAATGGCAAATTCTCCTTTATCGTGCCTGGGATTGCCCATAGTGCCGCTGAAGGAAGCAAACACGGTAAAATCGAGCAAACATTCAGCCGCAGCCGATTCCAGACCGTTTAGGATACTTTTCTGGTAGCTCTGATCCATACCTGCAACAATTACAGCTATTCTGCGCTTAGTCAAAGTCCTGCACTCTCCTTTTCTTTTTAATACAGCGCCGGAATAACGCACAATTGCAGCGCTGTCACATTATTTATATTGTACAATATATTTCAGAAAAAATCAATACTATTTTATAATTTAAAATTTTTATTCTAAATTCACACCTTATTCACAAACGAGCTGAGCCAGCTCGACCGCCCCCACGTTGTCGCTCGTTAACTCGCTCACTTTAAAAGAAACGGTACTTTGTACGTCGCTCAACCATATTTTGCTTGGTACAGAGTTCTCCGGTAGAACAAAAAAGCGGCAAATTTACAGAATTATTTGATTAGAACTTAGTACCATTGAAAAGCGGGTTGAGCGACGGCAAAATGCGATGTTCTACCAAAGTGAGCGAGCGTAAGCAAGCGACAACGTGAGAAGCGGTCAAGCTGGCTTCAGCTTGCAAGCTGGCTCAGCTTGAGATGAAAAGATAAAAAAAACTGCGAGGTTGCTTTGGTGTATTGACAACGGCGGTTTTTCGTGTTATAATATCACCATATTCTACGAAAGGCGGTGAACTCCGTGAAACATCAGTTCAGTAAACATTTTTCTCGCTCAACTTCATTTTTACACAATTCTGCTGCACATGGGGCTTGCCAGGTCTTTATCTATATGCTCTGACCGCATATACATTTAAAAAGACTTACCGGGACGTTTCCTTTTTGCGGAACGTCCCCTTTTTTTATTCCTGGCAAGCCGAAAGGAGATTATTATGCTTATTCTTAACGGAAAATTTAACCAGGCTTCGGTATTTACCGACATCATCGACCAGTCCGCTATCAGCCAGATAATCGAACTTTGTAACCAGGACTTCACCTCTGGCTCTAAGATACGCATTATGCCCGACGTTCACGCCGGCGCTGGCTGCACTATCGGCACTACTATGACCATTTCCGACAAGGTCGTTCCCAATCTGGTGGGCGTGGACATCGGCTGCGGTATGGAAACAGTTCGCCTGAAAGAAAAACACATCGAACTCCAGAAACTCGACAAGCTTATCTACGAAAAGATCCCCTCCGGCTTCGATGTCCGCACAAAACCCCACCGCTATGCCCAGAATATCGACCTTTCTCAGCTTTACTGCTTCGAGAAGATACACGCCTATCGTGCCGAAAACAGCATCGGTACTCTCGGCGGCGGCAACCACTTCATCGAAGCCGATAAGGGCAGCGACGGAAGCATCTACATCGTTATCCACTCCGGCTCTCGTCACCTGGGCGTGGAGACTGCCAAGTACTACCAGGAGGAGGCTTACAAGCGCCTGAACAAAAGCTCCGCCGACGATATCGCCGCCCTCATCGCTGACCTGAAAGCAAGAGGTCTGGAAAAAACTATCGAATCAGAGATCAAAAAGCGCAAGAACACCAAGTCAACCAATATCCCCAAGCACCTTGCTTACTGCGAGGGCGAACTCTTTGAGCAGTATATCCACGATATGCGCATTGTTCAGCAGTTCGCTATGCTCAACCGTCAGGCAATGATGGACGAGATAATCAAGGGCATGGGTCTGCACATTACCGAGCAGTTCACTACTATACACAATTATATTGATATGGATAATATGATACTCCGCAAGGGCGCTGTTTCCGCTCAGCTTGGCGAACGTCTGCTGATACCCATAAATATGCGTGACGGCAGCCTTATCTGCACCGGCAAGGGCAACCCCGACTGGAACTGCTCCGCTCCCCACGGCGCTGGCAGACTTATGAGCCGGAGCGAGGCTAAGCACAGCTTCACCGTTTCCGAGTTCAAGAAGCAGATGAACGGCATTTTCACTACCTCCGTCAGCTCCGCTACTCTGGACGAGTGTCCTATGGCGTATAAGTCTATGGAGGACATAGTTTCCAATATCGGTGACACCGTGGAGATAAATGATATCATAAGACCTATCTACAACTTTAAGGCAGGTGAAGAATAATGGAGAAATTCGTACCATTCGACAAAATGAGCAAAAAGGCTAAAAAGAAAATTACCGACGCTTCCCGCCGCTCCTGGAACGGTTTAAGCCCGGTCACAAGAGTTGCTGACAACGACATCAAAAAGTATAAGCGTCACCCTAAGCACAGAAAATCCGCTGATATTTTCTATTAAGGCAACACCATTTCCCCTGCTCCGGCAGGGGGATTTTTTTAAGCAACGCATCGACAAAATAACTAAAATTTACAGCTAATTTCCGTACACTTTGCCATATTCGTAAAATCATGGAAAAATTGCCATTTCTCTTGACTTTTTAGCATTTTAATGATATCATAGTAACGTGGGACTTAGGCGGATTTATGCCGAACTTCCGCAAATATCCGCCTGCTATCGGCGGCGGTGATAATACTATGGAGGTAAAAATGTCAAAAAGTGAAGACCGCAACCTGAATATCACTATCAATAACCATGAAAAAGATCAGGACGAGATCGTCCTCTCGCTGGCTACGATATTCAAAAAACTGAAAAAATATTTTACCCTGTGGCTGGTAGCTGCTGTTGTCAGCTTCGTGCTTTCCTTCGGATTCGCCACTGTTACCACCCATGTTAACAAGGCAAAGCTTGAAGCCCTCATCAGCTTCTCCTACTCCGGCATCGAAAAGGGTCTTGACCCCAACGGACGCAAGTTCGACGTTAACTCCGTCAAGAACCCCGCCGTTATCGAGTCCGCCCTCACTAATCTGGGAATGGATATGACCGAGCTTGAACCCCTCAGAGAGGGTATCGACATCAAGGGTCTTGTTCCTAAGAATGCCGTTGACAGGATCACCGTTTACAGCAGTATCCTCGAACTCAACGGAAGCGTCAACGCCGCTGAGAGAATCCTGGATACTTCCTACTACCCCACCAGATTCACCGTTACCCTGGACTACAATAACACCGACCTTTCTACCACTGAGGCTGTTCAGGTATTCAACGAGATACTCAACTGCTACCAGAACTACTTCTATGAGATGTACGGTTACAACGAGTCACTTGGCGCTGCTGTTACCGCTATCCAGTACAAGGATTATGACTACTCCGAGGCTGTTGATGTTTTCAATAACAACATCAAGTCACTCAAAAGCTATGTAAAGCAGCTTAGCAATGAGGATAGCACAAGATTCCGCTCTACCGTTACAGGCTACACCTTCGATGATCTTTACGAGTCACTCAAAACTATCCAGGGCATCGACCTTGATAAGATCTCCTCTTACATCTCTATCAACAACGTTACTAAGGACAAAGAGGAGTCACTGGCTTACTATGAGTACAGGATCAAGTCACTTAGCCGTGAAAAGACTACCCTCGAAGACAGACTTGCAAATATCACTGATTCTATTGCTAACTATGAAAAAGACCAGGTTATCATCTACGGCGGTACTGACCAGAGTACTGATACACTGGTTACTCAGGCTTCCGAACAGTACGACAAGATGATAAACCAGAAAACTAACCTGGTCGCTGACCTGGCTGAGACTAAGCAGCTTATTGATTACTACAAGGAGCGCCAGGAAGCCCTCAAGAGCAAGACTACCGGCAACGAGGAACAGTGTGCAAGAGTTGACGAGATGCTGGCTTCTGTAAGCGATAAGGTCGATCAGCTTATCGAAGCTGTTGCTGAGACTTCCGATGACTACTACAAGAACGTTACCTTCAAGAACGCTTACAACGTTCTCGTTCCTGCTTCAAATACCGCTTCTGACAGACTTAGCAGAATCGTTGACAACGCTAAGATGCCCCTTATCGCTCTGGAAGGACTTTGCATACTGGTGTTCTTCTGCGTGGCTATCATTGAGGCTTTCAAGGCTGATAACGCTAAGAGAAAGGCTGTTCTGGCTGAAATGGCTGCTGAACAGGCTGAAGATGATGAAGCTGATGAGAAGAAGGCTGAGGAAAGCAAGTCTGAGGAAAGCAAGTCCGAGGAAAAGGATAACGCTCCTGCTCAGAATAACTCCGGCAGCAAGAAAAAGAGGAAATGATCCCTCCAATACACAAAATAAGGCAGATACCGCAAAAGTATCTGCCTTTTTTTCATAGCCCCGATATCATAAGCTGCACCTCGTAGGCATCTGCGGCGGTAACTGCGCCGTCTGCGTCGATGTCACAGTTGTAGAGCGCCTGGGAATCAAGGGGGTATTTCACCGAATTCGCAGAGTACTGCAATATCGCCACAATGTCAGATATCGACGCTGCTCCGCTTGAGTCCGCATCGCCGGGAACTGCGCTCATAAGGTCGATAAGGTATTTGCAGGTCAGCGGCTCTGCTCCGGGAAGTATGGAATACATCGGTGCTATCCCCGTCCGGGTCAGTATCTCCGCCGCTGCGTCTGCCTGCTCTGCAAGCGGCATATCCGCCATAACGAACACCCACTCCAGCTTCATCAGCGCCGCTGCACTCTCTCCGGCAAAGCAGTCGTTCACGCTGTCGTAGAATACCCCGGAAAACGGCGGTGTCATGCCGGAACGAACTATCTCCTCCCCTGTCATGACCTGGGCTTCACAGCCAATATCCGTAAGCGCTGACTGAATCTCCTCCCGGCTGCCGGACGGATAAGTCAGCGGACAGTCACTCACCGGGGTATACCAACTAAGCTTACTCATTCCGTCGGTCAGGTACAGTTCACTTACCACTCCCCGCCAGGTAAGCAGAGCCGCTATCCTGCGAGCCTTATCCCTGGTGAACTCCCCTTTGCTGAGCGTGATGCAGCAGCCGGGAGCAGGACGCCCGCCTGGGTAAAATTCCCCGGAAAACCCCGATATCACGCAGTTATCAAAGAAATCAAGGGAACTTAGCGACCTTGAAACGTAGGTCATACTGCTGCCCTCGCTGAGTGTGAACATTATCCGCTCCGGTTGGTCAGCGGCAAGGATAAAACTGCTTTCGCTGCCGGAAAACAGCCTGTCCTCCGGGTTCGTGGTAAGGAAATTGTCCACCTCCGTGAAGTTATGATAGCCGTTCACCACTCCGTCGGCTGCAAATGCCCCGGATACGGGACTTACCGCAAGTACTGCCGCTGCGGAAAGAAATGCCGCTATTCTTTTCATGATATCACCTCCTTATTATTAGTCGCAAATATTTGGGATTTGTCTAAGAAATTTTTTAAATTTACTTAGACATTCCGGATTTTCATGCGACTAATAAGTGACAAGAATAATTGTACTATGGAAAGGAGTTTCTATGGACAAAGCCGCTGAACTTTATCAGCGCTTTCTTTCGGGTAACAGGGACGCTCTTGCGGAGATAATCCTCATGCACCGTGACGGCGTGACCCTATACATAAACAGCATCGTGAAGAATATCACCGTCGCAGAAGACCTTATGGAGGACACCTTCGTGCGGCTGTGCGTGAAGAAGCCGGAGTTCTCCGGGAAGTCATCTTTCCGGACGTGGCTGTTCTCCATCGCCCGCCATATCGCTATGGACTACCTTCGGCGGCAGCGTTTTTTCAGCGTCCCTCCGGAGGATATCCCCGACCTTGCCTCCGAGGAGAATATCGAACATTCCTATGTCAGAAAGGAGGCTGCTGTTCACCTTCATGCCGCTATGAATGAGCTGAAACCCGAATACCGGCAAGCGCTGTACCTTATGTACTTCGAGGATATGTCCGGCGCTGACATCGCTCACGTCATGGGTCTGAGTCAGCGGCAGGTGCGCAATATCCTCTATAATGCCCGGAAATCGCTGAAAAATATTCTGGAAAGGAAAGGATTTACCTATGAGGGACTATGACGAAACTATCCGCAGGGTCTTTGAGAAAAGTGATGCGCTCATCGAAAAGCGCCGAATAGTTCAGACCCGTGCAAGAAATATGACCTATGCACTCTCCGGTACTGCCGCTGCCGCTTTTGCAGGAATACTCATCTGGAAGGGCGGACTTTCTGAAACTGCCCCGGAACGCTGGCAGGAAAGCAGTTTACCGACCGCTGCACAGACCCCTTCCGCCGAAACTGCCGCTTCTACCGAAACTTTCACCACCTCTACCGGCGCAGTAACCACGACCGCCTTCACGACCACTGCCGCCGTTACTTCTTCATCTTACGCCCGGACTACTGCCGTAACTTCCACAACCGCCGCCGCAGTTTCCGCAGCCTACGCAGTAACTCTCCCGGCAGTCACCGAACCGGCTGTTCATACCGAACCTGTTTCCGTTCCCGTGACCGAAACGCAGACCTCCGCTGCAGTTCCCCAGACCACGCAGCAAACCACGGCAACAAGCGAAGTACCAGAGGTAACTATCGCCACGGAAACTTCCCT
>CAMOEP010000121.1 GCA_946612185.1 uncultured Ruminococcus sp. | reverse complement strand
ATAAAAGGAGGTCATTATTATGGCACAGAGAATCGTACTCAACGGCATTTCCTACCACGGCGCTGGCGCTGTCAGGGAGCTGGTCACTGAGATCACAGGCAGAGGCTTCAAGAAGGCTTTTCTCTGCTCTGACCCGGATCTTTTGAAGTTCGGCGTTACCAGGAAAGTAACCGATATCCTGGACGGCGCTTCACTTCCCTATGAGATATACTCCGAGATAAAGCCAAATCCTACTATATCAAATGTACAGACAGGCGTGGAGTCATTCAAGGCTTCCGGTGCTGATTATATCATCGCAGTTGGCGGCGGTTCTTCTATGGATACTGCCAAGGCTATCGGCATAATCATCACTAATCCTGAGTTTGCTGATGTGCGCAGTCTGGAGGGAGTTGCTCCTACAAAGAATCCCTGCGTGCCTATACTCGCTGTGCCTACAACTGCCGGTACTGCCGCTGAGGTGACTATCAACTACGTTATCACCGACGAGGAAAAGAACCGCAAAATGGTATGCGTTGACACCCATGATATACCCATCGTGGCATTCATCGACCCGGATATGATGAGTACTATGCCCAAGGGACTGACTGCCGCCACAGGTATGGACGCTCTCACACACGCAATTGAGGGCTTCACTACCAAGGCTGCCTGGGAAATGACTGATATGTTCCACCTGAAAGCTATCGAGATAATCGCAAAGTCACTCAGGGGCGCTGTTGAGAATACTCCCGAAGGCAGGGAGGGCATGGCTCTGGGTCAGTACATTGCCGGTATGGGCTTCTCAAACGTTGGTCTGGGAATCGTTCATTCTATGGCACACCCTCTGGGCGCTCTTTACGACACACCCCACGGCGTTGCAAACGCTATAATCCTGCCTACAGTTATGGAGTACAATGCTGAGGCTACAGGTGATAAGTACAAGTATATCGCCGCTGCAATGGGTGTTCCCGGTACTGAAGATATGTCACAGGAGGAGTACCGCAAGGCTGCTGTTGATGCTGTAAGACAGCTTTCAAAGGACGTTGGTATCCCGGCTGACCTTAAAGAGATAGTTAAGGAGGAGGATATCCCGTTCCTGTCACAGTCTGCTTACGATGATGCCTGCCGTCCCGGAAATCCCAGAGATACTTCCGTTGAGGAGATAGCTGCGCTTTATCGTTCACTTCTTTAAGGCAACTATCCGGGGCACTAAGATATGCCAGAAAAGTGTCCCTGAAAAATTTTCAAAAATTTTTAAATTCTGCTGAAAAAATAATTTCTACGTTTGTATATACCACAGATCGGTGACATTATGGGAATTTTTTCCTTGTATCAAGCGGTCAATTCCATATAAGATATGCAACACATTCTTATCCAAAATCATTTTCAAAAAGTCATTATCAAAAAGGAGAAATCATTATGAGCCAGAAGCCTTATTCAAAAGATATCGCAAGAGTTGTCGAGGACTTTCTTATTAACGACGATTGGAACTATTCCTTCGATGAGGAAAGAGGTCTTTTCAAATTTGGCCTTTCACTGAAATCAAAGCTCAAGAGCATAAATTATATCGTTGATATCAAGACTGATGCCTGCATCGTTTACGCTACTGCACCTATCGGAGCTGATGCAAAGAACCGTGAGGAGATCATGACTATGGCTGAATTTATCTGCCGTGCTAACTATGGTCTGAAAAATGGTTCATTTGAACTTGATATGCGTGACGGCGAGATCCGCTACAAGAGCTATATCGACTGTGAAGACCAGCTTCCTAATGAGGCTATCATCAAGAATAGCGTATACATCACAGCTATGATGTTCGACCGCTATGCACCCGGCATCACCGGTATCATTTTCGCAGGTATGGACGCTGAAACTGCTGTTGAAATAAGCGAAAGAGATGACGAGGAGGGTTCTGCACCTTCTTCCGGCGGTTCAGGCGACCTTTTCGACTAAGCACTTACATATCTGTATTCTGATCTGCTAAGAAAGGACTTGTCGATGAAACGCTTTGTTACTATTATCCCCCTTCAGAACCCTAAAAATCTTCATGATGTAAGTTACGAATCATTTGGCGGTGAGAAAATGCTCACTTCACAGCTAAAGACTCGTTTTCCAATACTTATACCTATTGATACTCTTGTAGAGAAGGGAGAGGAGATCGCTGTTACTGCTATATGTATCGGCAGAAAATTCGTTAAAGGAAATTATGAACATTTCAAGGCAGTTCTGTCAGAAATGGCAGTATCAAAGGGCTTTTTGCTTCCTGAGGAGAATATTACCGTTATTGAAATGGCTGACAGCGAGGACGAAGCTACACATATGAAGCTGTTCAAGGATATGTCATACCACCTTACTGCTCGCAGCAATGAGGAGATATACGCTGATATGACCTATGGAACAAAGCCCATGCCTATGATAATCATGATGGCGCTGACCTATGCGCATAAATTCGGCTGCGATTCAAGCGTTGAGGCTGTAATATACGCTTCATACGACGAACATTCCAATATCAACAGGAGTAAGGTCTATGACGTTACCAGCCTTTTCTATATGAATTCGGCTGTAAATAATATGGCAAACCTTAAAATATCCGATCCAATGAAGCTCATGGAGGGCTTTATGACCTGAGTAAAGGAGGATTACCCCTATGCAGATCAGCAGAGCAAAACTATTCGAGAGTGTGACCAGTCAAGTACATTTCAAGTACTGCAATACCTACCCTGACTTGAACGAAGTTATCCAGGAATCAGTAAACGAACTTGAATGGGTGATAGCTGACGATGTTGATAACAGCGTTGTCAAAAGCATCACTATCCAGAAGATACGACAGGATCTTCTGCGTGATTTGCGCCACGGCAAATCACATGATAAAGCGCTGAATTCTGCCGCAAGAGCAGTATTCAAAGAGGTCTTTTTCAAGCTGAAAAGCAAGCTGATCGGCTGGGAATTTTACAATGAGGTAGAAAAATATCTGGCAGATATTATACGAATCAAGTATAATAATTATGCTGAAACAGATCTTCTCGAAAAAGTTATCAATGATTTTGTGAAGTACTACGACACAAGCTTTGATTCCTGGAAGACATTTGCATCTGACAGGCTTGAGAAAACTTTTCACAATTATCGTCAGCGTGAAAACAGAATACAGATCTGTTCCCCTCAGAAATCTGAGGAAGACGATGATACATCAGGTATTGATCTGACAAGTATACCTGACAACGGTACATATGGAAACAGTCAAAAAAATATCCAGCTTATTGACAGCGCCGATCTGATGTGCGATCTTATGAAGAATTCCGCTCAGATATCACCCGTTGTATATAAGCAGTACAGATGCTTTTTCACTTTCCATATCGCTGAACTTATCGACATTAATGACTACGTTTATAACCATGTAAAACAACATCGCAGTAATTATGATGCTGTAGTTGATATTGATTTCCTGAATCACTACGTCAACTATGAGTGCCATAGTATTACCGATTCATATGGGAAAGAACGTAAGCCGCTGAAATGCTTTACTAAAAAAGATAAAGACGTGATGCCATGCAATATTATAAAAGACACTGGTGAATCACACGCCATATATACCAGTTACCTTGGGAAAAGTGCAGCAAGCATAAGCACCAACTACAAAAAGTACAGGGCGTTTATCAGTGCAGCAATGCCATGCGTGGAAAAATAAAAATTACCGGAGCATTTCGATGCTCCGGTTTTTTGTGCTTGATATTTGCAGGGATATGTGTTATAATGTTAATATAACTCGGAACTTGTTTTAATAGGTAAGTTCTCATAATGGTGGTGGATCATGGATAATGGATTAAAACGAAAAATACAAACAGCCTCAAATCAGAACTCACTGATATTGCTGACCTGGCTGATACTGGGAGTAACTTGTCAGGTGGTTCTTTACGTTGTGGCAATGATATTCAGCTACAGGATCGAAACAGACCTGCTGAACCAGCTTTACAACCTTTCAGCGTACATTGCGCAGTACGTCATTGCTGTTCCGCTGGCGATAATCATATCAAAGGCAGTGATAAAGGACGGGGAAGCGCCGAAATTCCGGACAGCTTTCCGGAAACCAGAGGCTACTGCCGGACAGTTGGTAAGGTGGCTGTTTATATGCCTGTTCCTGATATACGGCACGGCTTTAGCATCACAGATATTGTTCTCGATCATTGAAAAAATAACAGGCATTGAGCTGAACTCGATAGATATGACTACCGACGAAAGCCTGCTATCCCGGATAACATCTGTACTCAGCATGATGATATTAGCGCCTTTATTTGAGGAATCCATGTTCCGTGTTACTATTGTCCGCAACGGTACACGCTTCGGAAATTGGGGTATCATCATTATTTCCGGAATTACTTTCGGTCTTTGGCACTGTAACTACGAACAGCTTTTTTATGCGGGAGTAATGGGCGTATGCGCCGGATTCCTTATAACAAAGACAAAATCGGTCATACCCTCGCTGCTGCTCCATTTCCTTATGAATACCATTGGAACGGTGCAGTCAATAGGCTTGGGAAGTATTGACCAGGATAAGCTGAATGATATGCAGTACGTCATGTCAAATCTGGGAACTGTTGGTATGATGGTGTGCGCATCGGTGTTGATGTACTCGTCAATAATTGCGGGACTGATACTCTTTATCATTGAGCTGACCTCCCATAAGGATACATTTGTACTCGGTGAACCTGACCCGGAAAGCCGTGAGGTCACAAAGGCATACCTCACCGCACCAGTGACTATAGTAATGTTCGTGGTATTCATTGCGGCGACATTGTTCAGAGGTCTTTTTGTCAGTGAATAACATAACAGACTGTCTCAAAGATATGAGGCAGTCTGTTTTTTTGTTATCAGCCGTCAATTGCGCCGATGCCTTTAAGCTGGTCAACTATCTTGCGAACGTCACGGCGGGCGATATCCTCGGAAACCTCCCATTTTTTCAGCATTTTGGCAACTATCTCGTCCTCGGTAGTATCATTTTCCAGGCACTCGATGATAAATCCGGCAGTAGGATTGCTTCTTACAAGTCCTGAGAATTTGGTAGCACCTGTGGACACAAGGAGCTTCTGTTCGCCGTCGTCGTGTGATAAAAATCCGCTGTTCAGTTTCATAATAATTATCCTTTCGTATGGTTATATTTCTTCTGCATCGCAGACATCTTGCTCCGAACCGCTAAGCAGGTTATGAAGCGAGAATTCCATTGACATTCTGCGGTATTCGCTGCATTTATCGAACCAGCTATCGCAGCCGTTTTTGAAAAACGGGGTACACATGGGCAGGAAAGTGCATTTTGCGCATCTCTCGTCAACAGGCATTGTTTTTTTCAAATCCGAGAACTTCTGCTCATCTGTAACGCCGTCATAAATATTTCCCCAGGAATTACCCTCCGGCAGATGCTCGCAGTTGTTCAGCACACCCAGGGGAGTAATAACAACGCAGCTATCCATGCTGTCAGCCATGCAGTAATTCAGCCGGACACCGGTGTTAGGGTTCTCACGCCTGGTAAATGGTATACCTATCTTTTTCTGGACATCGTACAGGCGGAATATCTCCTGGTAGAGTTCCATGATACGCTCCGACTTCTGCGCCTGGTACAGGGGAGTGAGGTACAGGGAGAGATGCTCCATATCATCGAATTCTGCCCGGATATTCTTTAGAAAGCCGCTGATACGGACGATATTTTCAAAGTCCACATTCACACGCAGGTTGACGTTAATGCCCTGGTTGATGAAATAGTGTATCGACTGCATGACTACATCGTAATTATGCTTGTCAGGGCGGTAATACGCCTTTCGCATGGTGTAGTCCTCCTTAGCGCCGTCCAGTGAGACTTGCACACGCTCCAGATGCCAGAGTTCCCTGGCTTCCTGAGCCATTTCCTTAGTCAGCAGGGAAGCGTTCGTGACCATTTGTGAAGAGAATTCCACGCCGTTTTCCTGTAATTTCCGGCAAATGTGCTGAATAGTATTCGCAGCCGCCAAAGGTTCTCCTCCGAACCAGTGCAGAAGGATCTTGCCATCGTGCTTTGTTTTGCAGATGAACTCCACCACCTTGTCAGCAGTTTCCTGGGACATGGTGTGAACGGCGTAGCCCTCCTCGAAGCAGTAAATGCATCTTGCATTGCAGCCGGTGGTGGGGAAGATTATGTAGCTTGTAAGTCCTTTTTTCTTTCCGCTGATAGTTTTCATAAGAAAGACCGTCTGTTGGTACTGTTTCAGTTCATCGCAGTCAATCTGGACGATGTATCGCTTCATTGCCAGTTCAGTAAGCCCATTATCGACGAGAAAACCGTAATTCCGGGGTGATGAGATAAGTTCCCTGACTGCGCATTTTTCCTCCTGAGAAAGACTTATGACCTCGCCTGTCATCATATTTCTGAGAAGGCAGGAGTCGTTTTCCTCGTAGAATAGCGTAAACTGGGACAGCTTGTATAGTGAATTATCAGACAGCGACTTGCGGAAAATGATCTTTTCGACCTTTGCCATGCCGCTTTTCAGTATGTTCATAGTCATTTCCTTTCATTAACGCACAAAGGCTGTGCAGCGTATAAAGCTACACAGCCCTTCAATGGCGTTTGATTAGTCAGCTACACAGCCAAGATCAATCTCAGGACACAGGGAAGTTGTGATAACGTCCTCAGCGTCGAAAGCAACGATCTCAAGCTCAGCCTCAACGTACTTTGCCATCGGGTACACCTCTTTTCTTAAATGGTGGTTATTGTAAACTCTCAACAGACTTGTCTGTAGAGTGTATTACCTAAAATTATTCAGCCAGTTTGCTGTAATAGTAAGTTCTCTGAACGCCGTAGTGGTACTCGCCGT
>CAMOEP010000120.1 GCA_946612185.1 uncultured Ruminococcus sp. | reverse complement strand
TTTAATTTGTTCCTCCCCCTTTTTCCACTTGGGTGTCCCCCTTTGGCGGAACGTCCGTAAAACAGACAATTATCAAAAAAGAAACGTGCGACTTAAATAATTCCCAAAAAATAAATGCTGCTGCCGTGTAAGGTGTATCCCACCGACATACTAACTCACCATTTCTCCTTTTCGTTTTCATTTGATATTCACAAAATTTACTTGATTTATGTCTTAATAAGTGGTATAATTTATTTATAATAGTGACAGTTGATTTTTAGTTCATTATATATCATTGATTTTAGGAGTTTTGTATGAGCAAGAATAAGCCAAGCCTTAAAAATATTCGCAGGCTTCAGCTATATATGATACTCGGTTATGCACTTATAGTTATTGCCGCTGTCGCCGCTGTATCAGGTCTGACAGCCAAAAAAACTGATGAAGTACTGAAAAATAAAGTTATTTCAATGTCCTCATCTTTGAACGTTCAGATGAAACTGAACCTTGACAGCTACCTTTCCCGCATGGAAACAATTGGTACTCTCGCTTTCGGCGTTCCGGAATTCTATACCTACGATGCTACTGACCCTGATAACGATGAATTCGATGCCCTGAGCAAGGAGAAGATCATAACCGATAAGCTTTACAGTCTGTGTATCATGGAAAACTTCGTGGACTACGGCGTTGTGTACCGCAATAACCGCACCGTCGGCAAAATATCCAATGGTACAGTTTCCCTTTTCAGCGATAAGATGTTCGAGGAACTCCATTCCATGATAAAGCGCCAGCGTACCAGCGACGGCTGGGCTGCCGGCTATAACAGCGACTTCCGCAGGATATACTACGTCAAGAGTATCCACGAAAATGCACTTCTGGTCATATCCTTCTACGCCACTGAACTTCATCAGGTGTTTGATAACCCGGAGACACTGAGCGATATGTCTATCCGCCTGACGGACAGCGACTACAATATAATCTACTCCTCCGAGAAAGACGAAGTAGGCACGCTTCTGCCGGAAAATATCGCAGAAAGAGTCCGTGACCACTCATCGTCCACTGTTATGGACGATACTTACCTTGTGTCTGTTAATTCCTGCGGAGATGACTGGTTCGTGATATGCTCTATCCCTACGGAAATAATCCTGGGCGAGAAAAAGCAGATGCAGTACTACATAATCATGGTGGGAGTTGTAGCGGCGGCGCTGGCTCTGCTTATCAGTACCGAGCTTTCATTCAGACTTGTGTCACCTGTGAAGGAATTCGTTTCCTCCCTTGACACAAAGGCAAGCACCGACCAGCTTACCGGTATCCTTAACAAGCAGGCTTTCGAGGAAATGGCTTCTCAGCGCCTTGAAACTTCCCTGTCTATCGAGCATCATGCCCTTATCCTCCTTGACCTGGATAACTTCAAGGGCGTTAACGATAATTTAGGTCACGCCTACGGTGATAAGGTTCTCGCTAAAACCGGCAGTATCCTCCGTGGTACATTTTCTACTGAGGACTTCCTGGGACGTGTAGGCGGCGACGAGTTTGCAGTCCTCCTTAACAGTGTTCCGGAAAACGATAACGACTTCCTGGAATTTGTAAAGGGTAAATGTCAGGAGCTTTGCGAGCAGTTTGCTTCAAATTACACCGGTGATAACGGCGACTATAAAATATCCGCAAGTATCGGCGTTTCACTATGCCCCGACCACGGTGGGGATTTCGATGTGCTTTATAAGGCTTCCGACTCTGCACTGTATATCTCCAAGAAAAAGGGCAAGGACACCTATACTATATACTCACCGGAAACTCAGGAGGTGAAGGCACAATGAGAACCATCAAAAAAGCTGCCTCCCTTACGCTTGCTGCCGCTTTGCTCTGCTCATGCGGAAGCAGCCCGGTAGTCAAAGAACAGATCGAGCAGACCCAGATAACCCTGTCATGGTGGGGAAATGATACACGAAATGAGTATACCATCAAAGCTGTTGAACTTTTTGAGGAACAGCACCCAAATATTGATGTTAAATGCAACTATTCCGAGTGGTCAGGCTATGAGGCACGAAGCCGTGTGCAGATGAACTCTGACACCGAAGCGGACGTTATGCAGATAAACGTGGGCTGGCTCTCAGAGTACTCCGCCGACGGAAAGGGCTACTATGACCTCGATTCACTCAGCGATTACGTTGACCTTTCCTGTTTCCCGGATAAGCTGCTGGATTATGGCAGAAGAAACGGGGTTCTCAACGCAATACCTATCGCCATGAATGCGGAGACTATCTACTACAATATGGACATACTCAACAAGTATGGCATTTCACCCCCGAAAACCTGGGACGAGATATATGCTGCTGCGGAGATACTCAGCAAGGACAATATCTATATCCTGGCAGGCGCATCAAAGTCAATGTGGCTGTACACGCTCACTTATGCCGAGCAGGTCATCGGAAAGCCTTTCCTCAACGAGGACGAGACTCTTGCCTATACCCCGGAGGAAGTGCAGGTAATGATCGACTTCTACTGCGATATGGTAAAGAAAAAGGTTTTCCCGCAGGTGGAGTACTACCAGAAGATAGACATCGACAATAATACCTACGCCGGTACTATCGGCTGGGTCAGCGACGCTATAAACTACTTCTCAACAGTTATGGACAAGGGACAGACCGTCATTGCCGGCGACTATACCGCTTTTTCGCCTGAGGACGCTGGAACTGGCTGGTATGCTAAACCGGCTACCCTCTACGCCATAAGCAAGAACACCGTCCACCCGGTCGAATCGGCAATGCTTCTTGACTTCATGCTCAACAGCAAAGATTGGGCGCTGCTTCAGGGCGTGGAAAAGGGTATCCCCATAAGTTCAAAGGCTAAGAAAGCCCTGGACGAAGCCGGTCAGCTAAGCGGTTTGCAGTATGAAGCTTCGCTGGTCATGGACAATAATACCAAGATAGCCCATATGAGCCCGGTATACGAGAATACCACCCTAATCGACGCTTTCATTAACAAGTGTACCGAGGTAATATTCGACAAGACCTCCAATACCGATGCTGCAAATGACCTCTATGAGCAGTTCAAGGAAGTTACCGGATAAGAATTACACCGCTTTACTGAGAATTACAGTAAAGCGGTGTTTTTTCATTTAAACGATGCTCTCCTAAACGATGCTCTCCAGCTTGACCCTCAGCTTGCGGATTATTTTCTTCTCAAGCCGGGAGATGTAGGACTGGGATATGCCTATCTGCTGGGCAACTTCCTTCTGGGTCTTTTCCTTGCCGTCGATAAGCCCGAAGCGCATTTCCATTATCTCCCGTTCCCGGTCACCAAGTTCCGCAACGGCGCTGCGGAGAAGTTCACGCTCTGCCTCGGATTCGATACCACGGTTCACCACGTCCTCCTCCGTACCAAGAACGTCCGACAGCAGCAGTTCATTGCCGTCGTAGTCGATGTTCAGCGGCTCGTCTATGGAAAGTTCGCTCCGGTACTGCGACGACTTCCGCAGGAACATGAGTATCTCGTTCTCGATGCACCTTGACGCATATGTTGCAAGTTTTATGTTCTTGTCCGGTCGGAAGGTGTTCACCGCCTTGATAAGCCCGATAGTGCCTATGGAAACCAAGTCCTCGATGCCGATGCCCGTGGACTCGAATTTCTTCGCAATATACACCACAAGCCGCAGGTTATGGACGATAAGTTCCTTCCTTGCCTCCTTGTCCTGATTCATCAGCCGCTTAAAAACCTCCGCTTCCTCCTGCTTTGAAAGCGGGGCAGGCAGGGCATCTGCGCCGTTTATGTAGTAGACCTGTCCTCTGAAAAGTTTTCTTAGTCCTGAAATAAGTTCACTTAAAAAATCCATGATGCTCTCCTTAGTTCTTTAGTATAACCGGGTCGAATATTGCTTTTCCGCCGCTTCTGCCCTGTCCTATCATCACATCTACCGCACGGCGCTCACCTGTGACCCGGCTTATGATGAGTACCTCGTCCGGACGAAAGACCGGTATCACCCCCTCAGCGGATACAGTGGTGCAGGCAAGAAGCCGGAATCCTCTGGGAAGCTGGGAGATATCGCCGCTGAACCCGGTAAGTTCCCGGAATTTTTCCTCACCGCATATCACCACCGGCGTTCCCGTGAAGCAGTCGGTCAGCTTGTTGCCTGTGTCCGCAAGACCGTCAATGGCAGTTACCCTGTCATTGTAGCGTATCACTACCCGGTAGCTGTCGTCCGCACAATTTCTGGTCAGCATCAGAGCTATGCGGACGATACCGTAAAATACCGCAGTAGTAATAACAAGTACCGTCAGGGAGAAGTCTATGTAGAAGCTGCCGTTGGAAAAGTGCATACCTGCCGGACTAAGCCAGGTGTACACGCCGTAAATACAGCCTGCCAGCAGGAAGTTCGCCGCAAAGAACGTCCCGGTATTTATGAGAAGCCGCCGCCTGCTTTGTATGCCGAAAGCGCAGATCACTATCGTAACTGCCGCCGCCGATTTTATCAGCAGGTTCACTATCCCCGGAAGCTGGGGCAGGAGTATCATAAGCGAGTAGAGACTGCCGTAAAATGCCGCCCCAATGCACCTCCACCCCCTCAGCGGCGAATGGGTCAGCCGGGAGGTTATCCGCAGGAGAAAGAAGTTCACATACACATTCAGGACGATCAGAACATCTGCATAGATCGTCTGCATCTTTTCACCCCCATAACCATTATAATGCAGCGAAGGTGCGGAATATGTCGCTTACTGCGAAATTTTCTGCCGCAGGATAATCCATTACCCGACCGCTGAAAATTGCCGGAAACTGCGGAAAATAGCGGTAAATATACATATCACAGGAACTATCAGGCATACAGGCGCAGGCTGTGAGTTCACAGGCACTTTCAGAAGTGGTACACTTTTTCTGAAAGGAGTTTTTGCTATGGTTAAAAGAATTATTAGTATGTGTACTGCTTCACTTATGCTGCTTGTGTGTGTTCCGGTGAATACCTTCGCTGAGCAGACCGCTTCCCCCGGATTTACCTACAGTATCACCGACAATGAGGCGGTCATAACCGGTTTTACCGGCGAGCCGGAATGTATAGTTATCCCGGAGACTTTGGAGTACTGCGCAGTTACCCGCATTGCCGACAACGCTTTCTACGGCTGCACTTCCCTGAAACAGGTCATACTCCCGGACAGCCTACAGGAGATAGGGCATCACAGCTTCTACGCCTGTTCGCAGCTTGGGACAGTGGTAGTGCCGGAGAGCGTTACCTCACTGGGAGCAGGCTGCTTCTGCGGCTGTGCATCACTTTGCAGCGCAGAACTTTCAGGGAAACTTTCCAGTCTGCCGGAGTCCTGCCTGCGTGC
Organism: uncultured Ruminococcus sp.; assembly: GCA_946612185.1. Taxonomy (GTDB): domain Bacteria; phylum Bacillota; class Clostridia; order Oscillospirales; family Ruminococcaceae; genus Ruminococcus. The sequence goes on along the minus strand of CAMOEP010000120.1, from coordinate 1,521 downwards.
CTGTCCTAAACTGCGCAGCATCGTTCTTCCGGAGGGTATAAAAAGCGTCGGTGACTTCTGCTTTTCCGGCGACACCGGGCTGGAATTTGTGTCACTGGGCGACCAGATAATAAGCATCGGTGACTGTTCATTCTATATGTGCAGCAGCCTGAAAGGGCTTTACATTCCGCCCTCAGTTACGAAAATGGGCGTGTGCTGCGCCGGTTATATTCCCACTCAGGAGGGGGCTGTCACTGACGACAGCTTCGTTATCATCGGTTCAAAAAAGTCGCCGGCATACACCTATGCCCGTGAGAATCACCTGCGGTTCATCAGCGCTGCGGGTACTGCCCAGGCGCTTGCAATACAGGAAATAAGCCGTGGAACGAGCCTGAAAGGTATCCCGTTCTATCTGCTCACACTGGGACTTGCGGTACTTGTGGGAGCAGCGGCATTTAAGAGTATCCGCAAATTTAGATTATAACAAATATATAATAAAAAAATGTCAAAATCGCAATTTTTCCCTTGATTTTTAATAACTTTTGTGGTATTATTAGTTTAATGATTACTAACAGTTTAATTTCAGCTTAAATTATCATTCGTTTAATATATATTTATATATAATATTTTTATGGAGGGAAAAACATGATTAAACCCAAGAAACTGCTGGCAGCTATTTTGGGCGGCGCTATGGCACTCAGCGCTGTTCCTGCCCCCATTTCTGCTGATGCAGCCGACGCAACCGTGGAGAACTCTGGTCTGCTTATCGACTACGCAAGAGCGCTCCAGTACTCGATCTACTTCTATGACGCAAATATGTGCGGCGACCAGGTAGACGAGAATACCCGCCTTTCATGGCGTGGTGACTGCCATACCTACGATGCTCATGTTCCTATGCAGCCCTGGGACGGCAGCCGCAAAAACTCCGGTACTAATCTTTCTCAGGAGTTCATGGATAAGTACAAGGACGTTCTCGACCCCGACGGTGACGGTACTATCGACGTTGCAGGCGGTATGCACGATGCAGGCGACCACGTTGAGTTCGGTATGCCTGAGAACTACGCTGCTGCTACTCTCGGCTGGGGTTACTATGAGTTCCGTGACGCTTATGTGAAGCTGGGACAGGACGACCACATTGAGACTATTCTCCGCTACTTCAACGACTACCTGATGAAGTGTACCTTCCGTGATGAGGACGGAACTGTTATCGCTCATTGCTATCAGGTGGGCGAGGGCGGAATCGACCACGACGTTTGGGAGTCACCGGAAGTTGACTCCATGGTAAGACCTGCATGGTTCCTTACCGCTGAGAAGCCTCAGACCGATTACGTTGTATCTGCTGCCGCTTCTCTGGCTATCAACTATATGAACTTCAAGGACACTGACCCGGATTACGCTAAAAAGTCCCTGGACTATGCTCTTGCTCTCTGGGATTTCGCCAACGCAAACCCGAAGGAACTTTCCGATAACGGCGATGGCCCTATGCAGTTCTACGGCTCAAACAAGTGGGAAGATGACTACTGCTGGGCTGCTGCATGGCTC
>CAMOEP010000119.1 GCA_946612185.1 uncultured Ruminococcus sp. | reverse complement strand
ACGGAGCTTTCCAGGTTCACCATCATTTCAAGCTGCTTGTCGGTATTTCCGGGGCCCATAGGGATAACCATTGCGCCCAGCTTCTCAGCACCAGCCTGGAAACCGATTCCGGCAGTCCACAGACCATAGCCGGGGGTTATCTGGATACGGTCTTTATTTGTGATCCCGGCAGTCTCGTAGCATCTTGCGAACATAGTAGCCCAGTCCTCAACGTCCTTGGCAGTATAGGGGATAATTACCGGTGTACCGGTAGTTCCGGAGGAAGAATGTATGCGGACGATCTCCTCCTCAGGGGCGGTCATAAGTCCCAGGGGATAAGCGTCACGGAGGTCTTTCTTCTCGGAGAAGGGAAGCTTTTTGAAGTCCTCAGCGGAGTGGATCTCGGTAATTCCAGCGGCTTCCAGTTTCTTGCCGTAGAAGCTGCCTGCCTTGACAAGCGCCTGAATACGGCTGTTTACCTGCTGTATCTGTGTTTCATTGATCTGCATTGCGATCAGTCCTTTCAATCATATTCTTCTTTAGGGCGTGTTGACACTAAAATAATATGCGGATTTTTGAGATGATTTTGTTCCGTTCAAGGCAAAAATCCGCAGGCGGGCTGTCGCCCGGCAAGGATTTTTAACGACGAACGGGGCAAAATCAGCCAAAAAGACGCGTGTTAGGCTTAGTGTCAACACGCCCTAATTACGCAGAAATCTTCTGTTGTCAGTTTCATATTTTTGAGCAGTGATGATAATGTGTCAGTAGTATATGTCACAAATTTCCGGAACGCCTCTGCCGGTTCTTCGATCCCGGCGAGGATCACCATAATGTATTCGCTGTCCGCACTCTTGCGGAGTTCCTGCGGATAAGGCGCACTATGGTCAGCGGAGTACTTCACAGCGTCCTCCGGGGAAGCCAGTATAACGGAGAATGTGGGAGTTTCGTCCAGGCAATAGTCCACAAAAAGCCTTGAGATATTTCCGCCGCCGGCAAATGGTCTGAGTGCCTCACGAGCGCAGAATTCGCCATAATTCAGAAGCATATCCTGCGGATCTTTGAACTTCTCCCAGACCGTCCGCAGGTGATGTTTCTCCGACGAGGGCATAGCGATGCAGTACAGCTCCCCTGCCTCGTTGTAGCGAGCCTCAATTTTCCCGAAAACACGGTCGCTCACATCGTACAGCCTGACCGTTCTTCCGGTGGTCGGGTGGTCATACTCGATCATATCACAGTCCAGGCGGCGCAGCTCAAAAGACTCGTCCCCGGCAGGCAGTTTCTTCAATAAGAACTCGCCGTATTTGTGGGAAAGCGGTATCTGTACAGTATCCAGTATCATATGAACCTCCTCGAAAATCCTGCGGAAAACTTTTATGCGTGTGAGACTGCTTAGCCGGCGCTGTAGCGCAGAGCCACCTCGTTAAGCTTTGCAAACTGCGGCTTTACGGTCTTTTTCATAGCCTCTACCGCATCATCCACGGTGAAAGGCAGATAACCTGTGCGAAGTGCCTGACCCAGCATGACCATATTCAGGACACGGGGCGAACCCAGTTCCCTGCACATAGCATCGCCGTCCACGAAGTAAGTCTCGAAAACGTTCTCGGCTATGTACTTTATCATCTCGTCGCCGTTGTAGTCAGAGCCTTTAAGTGACGCAGTTACAGGCTTTATGGGGTGCATATTCACAACAGCACAGCCGCCGTCCTTCAGGTAAGGCAGCATCCGGACAGCCTCAGCCGGCTCGAAAGCGATGAGTATATCCGCCTGTTTCTGACCGAACATAGGGCTGTGGATACCCTCGCCCAGACGCAGGAAACTGAAAACGCTTCCGCCCTTCTGCGCCATGCCGATAGTTTCGGCGCTCATAACGTCAAGTCCCTTTGCCATTGCGCAGGAAGCCGTCAGCTTGGAGGTCAGCACGATTCCCTGACCGCCCACGCCGCACAGAAGAATGTTCTTATTCATTGCACTCACCTCCGATAGCGTTCACAGGGCAGACCTGTGTACAGAGTTTGCAGCCGGTGCAGAGAGCGTGGTCTATAGCCACTTTTCCGTCCTCGATGATGATTCCGGGGCAGCCCAGGCTATTGATGCACTTGCGGCACTGGATACACTTGTCCGGGTCGATAGTTACCGGTTTTTCGGGCTTTATGAGGACTGCACAGGGGGATTTGAAGATAATAGCCTTAACGCCCTTTTCGGCGCTGACACGCTTAACGGTGTCGATAGCCTTGTCAAGTTCCAGAGGGTTTACGGTCTCCACGGTTTTCAGTCCGATACCACGCAGAACAGCCTCGATATTCACCTTATCGACCACCTGACCCATCATGGTCATTCCTGTGCCGGGGTGAGGCTGGTGACCGGTCATGGCGGTGGTGGAGTTGTCCAGAATGACCAGTGTCATGTCAGCCTGATTGTAGACGGCGTTCACTGCACCTGTAATAGCGGAGGCAAAGAACGTAGAATCGCCAACAAAAGCGAAGCAGTTTGTATCCGGCTCGATCTTGCCGATGCCCTGGGTGATGTTCACGCCAGCGCCCATGCACAGGCAGGTGTCCACCATATCAAGTGGCATAGCGTTACCGAGAGTGTAGCAGCCGATATCGCCGCAGAACACGCTCTTTTTGCCTTTCATAGCCATTTTAACGGCGTAGAATGATGCTCTGTGAGGACAGCCGGCGCAAAGTACAGGCGGACGCACAGGCAGTTCCGGGACATTTTCGGGTTCGGCAGTCTCAGGCTTTTCCCAGCCCATAAAATCAGCGATATTAGCCGCAACGCTGTCGCAGGTATTCTCACCGGCGGTCTTGACATGACCGGTCAGCTTGCCGTAAATACGCACAGGCAGGTGGTATTTTCCGCAGACGTAGGTCAGTTCACGCTCGATGACCGGGTCGAGTTCCTCGATACAAAGCACTTCGTCAAGCCCTGTAAGGAACTTCACCGCAGCCATTTCCGGGAACGGGAACGGCGTAGACACCTTAAATACCGCAGGAGCGTCCTTGCCTTCGAGCGCCTCCTGAACGTAGGTGTAGCTTATGCCGTGGGAAGCGATACCCTTGCGGCAGTCCTTGTTCTGAGCGGGGGTGACGATATTCCGGCTGTACCCGGAGAAAACGTCGGAAAGCTCAGCATTGCGCTTCTCGATGTGCATATGTGCATTGTAGGAAAGACGTGGGAAAATGACCCACTTTGAGGGGTCACGGACGAAACCCTCCGGCTGACAGACAGCGAAGTCCTCCTTGTCCTTGACTTCGATAGAGGCATAGCCGTGACAGACCCTTGTGGTGGGACGGAAAAATACCGGCGTGCCGTACTTTTCGGAGTACTCGAAGGCTTCCTGGATCATATCATAAGCCTCTTGAACGGACGAGGGGTCGAAGCAGGGAAGTTTTGAGAAAGCGGCGAAATGGCGTGTATCCTGCTCAGTCTGGGAGGAGATAGGGCCTGGGTCGTCAGCGACCATGATGACCATACCGCCCTTAACGCCGATATACTCAAGGCTCATGAGGGGGTCAGAAGCCACGTTCAGACCCACCTGCTTCATAGTAACCATAGTGCGAGCGCCGCAGTACGCAGCACCAGCGCCAAGTTCCATAGCAGCCTTTTCGTTGACCGACCATTCAACGTAGATGCTGCCGTCGTTATTTTTAGCAGTAGTCTCCAGGACTTCGGTGGAAGGAGTACCGGGATAACCGCAGATAACACGCAGTCCGGCGGCAATAGCGCCTCTTGCGATAGCAGCGTTACCCATAAGAAATTCTTTGTGCATAAGAAATACCTCGGTAAATAAAATTAATACATATATACTAATTATACAACATACCGCCTGAAAAGTCAATCAGTTTTTGAACATTTTTCACTGAAAAAGCAATTTTTTCTTTTGGGGAACGTAATCATAAGGAAATTATGTTATTTAGTTAGCAGCCACTAACTATTGTTTGACACTACTAACTATTAGTGCTATAATCATAGTATAGAAAGGAGAATTGCTATGAAAGATACGTTGATAGGGCTGCTTGTGCCGTTTCTTGGGACATCTCTGGGTGCGGCGTGCGTGTTCCTGATGAAAAACAGCTTCAACCTCACCGTCCAGCGCATACTGACGGGCTTTGCAGCCGGAGTTATGACTGCCGCAAGCGTGTGGAGTCTGCTTATCCCGGCGATAGAGCAGTCGGAGGAAAGTCTTGGGAGGCTGACGTTTTTGCCGGCTTCATGCGGATTTTTGCTGGGAATTGGTTTCCTGCTGATGCTTGACAAGCTTATCCCCCACCTGCACATGAACAGCGAGAAAGCCGAGGGTCTGCACACAAGTCTGTCGAAGAACACCATGATGCTGCTGGCGGTGACGCTGCACAATATCCCGGAGGGAATGGCGGTAGGCGTGGTGTACGCAGGGCTTCGCACCGGGGAAAGCGGCATCACGGCAGCCGGTGCGCTGGCTCTGGCGGTGGGCATAGCGATACAGAACTTCCCGGAGGGAGCGATAATCTCCCTGCCTCTGCGTTCCAGCGGCATAAGCAAGCCGCAAGCCTTTGTCCTGGGGGTACTTTCCGGTGCGGTCGAGCCGGTGGGAGCGCTGCTTACCATAATCGCCGCAGGGCTTATCGTTCCGGCGATGCCGGTACTGCTGAGTTTTGCGGCAGGAGCGATGATATATGTGGTTGTGGAAGAACTTATCCCGGAGATGAGCGAGGGCGAACATTCCAACGTGGGAACGGTTTCCTTTGCCTTTGGCTTCGTGGTGATGATGATACTCGACGTAGCGCTTGGATAATGGGTAATTGCGTCCTGCTCTTTCTGAAATTGGCAGTATTTCGCAGCAAAGCATAATACTTAAACCGCCCGGTTCAGTACACCTGTACTGTAGCCGGACGGTTTTTTATAAGTCGCCGCAAGGCAACACCGCAAATTACGCATTACGCATTACGCATTACGCATTTAAATATTAATGTTGACATAGGCGGAAAATTGTGGTATGATGTTCTAAAAGTGAGGTGCGATTTAATGAAAAGAAATGACTATATTTCCTGGGACGAATACTTTATGGGCATCGCCATTCTCTCTGCCCAGCGAAGCAAGGACAGCAACACTCAGGTGGGTGCGTGCATCGTCAACGAGGAGAAGAAGATAGTATCTGTAGGCTATAATGGTATGCCTACAGGCTGCGACGACGACCAGATGCCATGGGAACGTGAGGGCGATTCCTCCCTGGATACCAAGTACCCTTTCGTGTGCCATGCTGAGCTGAACGCTATCCTCAACAGCAGCATCAGCCGCCTGAAAAACTGCACTCTCTACGTCACCCTGTTCCCCTGCAATGAGTGCGCCAAGGCTATTATCCAGTCCGGCATCAAGCGTGTGGTGTACTATGAGAATAAGTACTCATCAAGCGAAAGCGTTCAGGCTTCCGTGATACTTTTCGAGCGCTGCGGCGTTGCTTTCGAGAGTTACAAGCCCTCCGGCAAAAGCGTGGCTCTCCCCCTTTGATCGTGAATTACCGTCCGGTAACGCATTTTTCTGCGCTCCGGACGGTTTTGCTTTACCCCGGCTCTATCCGAGTTTAAAAGACAAAGACATAGACAAGACTTATAGACCGACGACGACAGAGCGGCAGCGTTCTGTCTTTCTTCTTATCTATTCTTATTTAGTCTATTCTTTTCTTCTCTGTTAGGGAATCGTTTGCATTTTGCCCCGGAATGTATACATTTTTGCCGATTTTGTGTACATTTTCTGCATCTGGGCGCACGAAGTCCGGGCATACCCGATACAATTTTTTTCAGGTTCACCAGTTTTATGGTGAACCCTCTGCGGATATTCCCTGTTTTTTTATGGAAAGACCGAAACAGCCCCGGCACAGTCCTCCCACACCGGTACTACCTCTATAAGTACGCCAAAATGCCACTTTTTTCAACCGGAAACAGTTGATTATTATTGGTTAAATGAAAAATATTTCTCTGCACTATTGACAAACGGGCTAAAGTGTGGTATATTGTTATCAACAAAGAGTTACAAACTAAAAGTTACTAACATTCCGGAGGTGATTCCAATGTACTCTATCGACGATTTTGACCGCCCTTCCGTTGCTGCTGATATCGTGGTTTTCGGCATCGACCGAAGCGGAAGTGACAGTAAGTCCAAAAACCTGGAGTTGAAGATCCTGCTCATTCGCCGTGGTGAAGAACCGTTCCTGGGCAGACTTTCCCTCCCCGGCGGTTTTCTCAGAAAAGGCGAGACTATCGGGCAGACTGCCCTGCGTGAACTCAGTGAGGAAGCCGGTGTTTCTGACCCGAAACTGATTCAGTTCGGCGTTTACTCCCAGGCTGACCGTGACCCCCGTGGCTGGATAATCTCCTGCGCTTTCCTCGCACTTACCGATACCGTCACACTCTCCACCGCCGAGGATTCCGATGCGGCTGACGCTCAGTGGCTCAGCTTCTCTTTCTCAGGTGACCACCGGGAAGCTTCTGTCACCATAGGTCAGGATATTACCATAAACTACCGTGACGGTGTTCCCCTTGAAAGCCCCCTGGCTTTCGACCACGCACAGATAATCTTCGACGCTTTCCTGAGACTGCGTGATGAGGCTGTATACCACGACATCATCTTCGACCTGATGCCTCCCCTGTTCGCTATCTCAGACCTGCAAAAACCATTCGAGGCTATTACCGGTATCCATACAACTCCTCAGAACTTCCGCAAGAAAATTTCCCCGAAAATCGAGGAAACTGACCTGTTCGACCAGCGTATGGCTCACCGCCCCTCAAAACTCTACAAACGAAAGGATATTGTATCATGAAAGCTTTATTAGTTATTGATATGCAGAAAGATTTTACCACCGGCGCTCTCG
>CAMOEP010000118.1 GCA_946612185.1 uncultured Ruminococcus sp. | reverse complement strand
CGTAAAATTCTGCCAAAAAGATGCGCTTTAGGATTAGTGTCAACACGCCCTAATAATCGCCGTCTGTACCAAGTGTGCAGACGGCGATTTTTTTAACTCTCTTCTGTTTTCTGAATAAATATAGTAAATTCAGGTGATTTATTGTCATCGACAATGTTGTTATATATTACTGAACTTACCGGCATCATTGAATATCCCTCCGGTGCAGAGACTATCTCTGCAAATATCTCAGAGTATCTATATGCGGAGGAAATGGTAAATTCAGCGTAGATGCGTCCACGGCGGTCAGTTATCAGCGGGCTTTCGGTCAGGAACGTTCCGTTTTCCTGGTCATACATAAGTATCTCACATTCCACGTCCTTCACCGGCATACCCGTATCCACATCGCAGACTGTAACGGAAACCGGCATGGTGATGTAGTAGGCTTCGGTAGTAGTGGTAGTTTCCGTGGGCTGGGTGAAATCGTTTGTTGACATGGTTGCGGCGCTGGTCTGAGTAGTAGATGTCTGAGTGAACCAGGGGAAATCTGTTGTGGTGGTAGTGAAAAAGTACGGCTCAGTGGTGGTGGTAGTCCGGAAAGTCATTTCCGTGGTGGTAGTGATGAAAGTCCGGTAGGTAGTAGTTGCCGGGGCAGTTGAAGCAGTCGTTGTTATGTCAGTACCAGAGGAAGTCGTGGTGAACGTCTGCTGGGCTGATGTGGATACTGCCGAGGAGTACTCCGTATCGGTATACATTTCTGTCTCATGTTCGGAGGTAGTCTGAACCGTTGTGGACGGCACTGTTGCAGCAGTAGTCACCGGAGGTTCAGCCGAAGTGGTGGGTACTGCTGCATTTGTTGATGCTGCAAAGGTGCTGCTTGTTTTTGGGGTTTCCGCAGAAGTTGTCCTGGGTGACGAATAATCTGCGGCAGTTGTATGGGCAGCAATTACGGCAGATGTTGCCGTATCCTTATCAGCGGTAGTGGTGAATGTAACTGATACAGAAACCGCCGCTGTAGAAGTGCCGGTGTTTACAGGAGGAACAGCGGCAGCAGTCGTTACGGAGGTGTATGGTGTAGTTTCTCCGGAGGTAACTGCCGCTGTACCGGGCTGTTTTGTATCAGAAGCGTCTGTAGTTTCAGCCGGCATGGAGGTAACGCAAGATGTTGTGTATATAGGGTCGCTGACGTTGTTATATGTATCATGCCTGTCAGGTGCATCAGACTGCCATATCACAAAAGCGGAAAGGGCTGCTGCGGCAGAACTTGCTGAAATTACCGCAATTCTGCGGATAAGGGCTATTTTACGTCTTTTCCGTTCCTGGCTCTTTCGCAAAACACTTGCAGCGATCTCATCATAGCTCTTCATAGACAAACCCCTCCTTTTCCAGCTTATTTTTTAGCGCTGTTTTAGCACGATAGAGAAGATTTTCTGTCTGGCGCAGAGATATATCCATGATTGAGGAGATCTCGCTGTTTGAGAATTCCCCGAAGTATTTCAGGTAAAGCACCTGACTATAGTTATTATCCAGTTCATTCAGCGCACGGCGCAGATGTATCCTCTGCTCCTCACGGACTGCTCTCTGCTCGATACATTCCTCATCTGAGGGCAGATAAAGCTCGTCAACAGGAACGTCCGACAGCCGGGAATTCTTCCGCAGGCAGTCGAGAGCGGCGTTTCTGCCGATAGTGTACAGCCAGCTTCGGAAGGAGGCTTTTCCCCGGAATTTCGGACGCTTCACCACAAGGCGCACGAAGGTTTCCTCGGTAAGTTCTTCGGCTATACAGATATTTTTGACGATGCTGTTAAGGTAGAGTGTCAGCCCGTCGCTGTAATCACGGATAATTTCAGTCAGAGCGTCATTATCGCCGGCAAGGAAACGGCGGTAGCTACTTGCACCGTTATCCATATATAGCGCTCCTCCTTATACGATTGTAGTGTGATGTACCTGGTACATTAATAAGACGCATGAGCGATAGAAAACTCTTGCGGGAAAAGTAAACTTTGTATATATGCACAAATTGCACTATGATTATTTGTACACATATACAAAAATACCCGTGGAAAATAATTCCCACGGGTACTTGACTTATAGTAAAATGATTACTTCAGACCCTTTACCTCGAATGTTACTTCAGCGGTAGTCCACTCTCCGATGCCAGAAAGGTCAACGCTGTTTTCTGTTTCATAGTAATCAGTGTCGTCACCGTAAAGCATGATAGAAAACTCAGAATCGTAGTTTTCGCAGATCGCATCAGAAGTGAGGGGATAATCCTTTCCGTCGAACTTAATGGAAGTAACCTTTACATCAGCATTTTCCATTCCTTCAACGCCTTCGATAACAACGCCCAGGCAGTATACGCCATTAGGCTTTGTGTTATCAGTTGCTTCCTTGTAGCCGTCTGTATCAGCAGTTACGCTTACTGTATAAGAACCGTCGCCCTTGATGTCAGCAACGCCAGCCTTGTATGAAAGTGACTCGTAGCCAATGCCCATGTAAAGCGCTTCCATGTCGCTGTCAGCGATAAGCATGTAAGCCTGACCGCTCTCAGCAGACACCATATCATCTGCGTACTTATCATCGAATGAGAAATCGTCCAGGTCGAGGTCATCCATTTCGTCGTCAATATCGGTGTCCTCGCTGTCTAAATAATCATTAAGAGCGTCATTGAAATTATCGCCCTCACCTGTTGTGAAATCGATCTTGTCGGTATATTTTGGGTCGCTGCTGTTTTCCTCGTAGATAGAGTCGCTGCTGTATTCCTCGTAGATAGAAGAAGCAGCCATATCACCGATAGACTTGGCATCGTCATCAGTCATACCCATTTTTGTGAGCAGGTTGACGATGAAGCTGTTCATCTCGTCCTCGGTAACGTAATCCTTGAGAGAATCTATATCGAACTCCTCGTCGATAAGGAATGCAGAAGCCTTGTCAGGGATCTCAGGTGAAGCACTGTCGCCCATAGTCATAGAGAGTGTTAAAGTACCGTAGTTCTCACCCTCTGCCTCTATATCAGCAGAAGCATTCTGAGTGCTGCCGTCAGCGGTGAACTTAACATCGAACTGTTCCTCATCGGAAATGATGAAGGTTGTGTCAGCATTGAAAGTTCCAAACTTCTCGTCAACGATCTCGAAGTCTGTGAACTCGACAGATACAGTCTCGTCGTCAGCAGACATATCAATATTGCCGGTATACTTATTGTCAGCCTCAGCAGCAGTAAGTTCAGCTCTGCACTGTTCCTCGCCGTCCTCAGTGATGAAGAACTCGGCTCTTACCTGGTCGCCGTCCCTGCCGAAGATGCAGCTCATATCGTCCTCGTTGAATTTAGCGCTTATACCTCTGATAACGCCCTTGGGGTCGATATATGTGGAGATGCTCAGAGTATCATCAGAGGGTTCGGTTTCCTCGATATTGCTGAGAACTTCCCCGATAGCGTCGTTGTAGTCGCTTTCGGAAACAGCCTCCAGCCTGTCAACGATAACGCCCTTGATAACGTCGTCATTCTTGATCTCCTCGCAGAAAGTCTTGCATATCTCCTTAGCCTTTTCGTCGGTGAGTTCGATAGTTGCGATAGTGTATTCAACATTTATGTCGCAGATGCCTACATCAGCCTTTTTCTCCAGAGTAACGTCGCTTGTGGACTCGTTCCAGATTCCCACATACTTTATGATCTCGCTCTTGAGTTCGTCAGCGGTGAGGTACTCAGCAGGGTTAGCAGCGAACTTTGTAAGTGCTTCCTCCAGCTTCTGTGTAGCCTCGTCGTCGTCCACGGGAACTTCACCGATAAGGCTCTCTATGTCCATGTAAGCCCACTTTTCAGTCAGCTCAGGGATACGGAAGAAGCCCTGGTTTCCGCCGTCCATAAGAGCAGCGTCAACAGTTACAAGGCGTTCGTCGTTCCAGTTCAGGTAGAGGCTGTTTTGGGAATCACCCTTCTTTGCCTGAGAGTCGATGCCCAGAGCAATGGAACTGAGGTTATCCACGATAGCGGAAGTAGTCTCGTCGTCGCCTACTTCCTCCTTGAGCAGATCCTTAGCGGTATCGTTCAGATCGTACTGTATAGCCATTGATAAAGAAGCGCCAGCATCAAGGCGTTCAACACTTTCGGTGTACTGAGCAGTCAGCTTTTCAGCGAAGTCCTCAGCGTTCTCCTCATTTACCCAGGTGTAGTAGCTGTCAGGCTTGCAGACCATAAGCTTTACCTGGTTCTTAACGTAGTCAGAGCAAGCGTAAGCTGCACCGCCGCCGGCAGCCGCAACAGCGATAACACCAGCAGTAACAGCAGCGATCTTCTTGCCGCCCTTGTTTGTCACGTTCTCAACACCGGATACAACGTCATTAGTGTTCAGGTTGTTGTTCATTTCATCCATATTCTTACCTCCTGAAATAATCCTCCAATAGTTTTCATGGCATGAGTGAGTATAATATCACAATATACTCTGAAATCATATTAACACAAAATTCACCGGAAGTCAACGAAATTTCCGTATTTTTGCCGATTTGTATATATGCTGTAATAATAATATCCACAAAATAAGGAGTTTTCAACAGCTATATTAGGTGAATTTTGGAATAGTTGTCAAAAAATATCCTGCTGAGTAGCTGGTGTTGCCTAAAAGGTTACAAAAGTCCGAGCGAATCCTTGACACTGAGGATACGGCTGAGACTTTCGTCAATGCGTTCCTCAGAGATATCGCCGGAGTTTACGGCATTTTCAATGGCACTGACAGCCTCGCCCAGGTCGTTGGGCATGAGGATAATATCAATACCGGCTTTTACGGAGCGTACTGCCGCATCACCTGCGCCGTAGACGTTCACGATAGTGTTCATCTGCTGAGCGTCAGTAACAGCAATGCCCTCAAAGCCCAGTTCCTCACGGAGAACCTCGGTAACTGCGGTATACGACAGGTCGCCGGGGAGGTCGTCACCGAAAGCGGTAGTTATCTGGTGACCCACCATAACGAAGTCAGCACCGGCATCTATACCGGCTGAGAAGGGGATAAATTCCTCCGCACGAAGCTGATCCATAGTCCTGTCGATGACAACGAATGAGTCGTTGTGAGTGTTACCTGTCTCTGCGCCCAGACCGGGGAAGTGCTTCAGAGTAGCGCAAACGCCATTGTCCTGCAAGCCGCTGACAACGCCGGATACCATATTCGCAACAACTTCCGGGTCACTGCTGAAAATGCGGCTGCCCAGTTCGTTTTCCGGGGAAATATTCACGTCAGCCACGGGAGCAAAGTCCAGGTTGAAGCCGATGCCGCTCAGGTCGCTGCCGATAGTGCTGCCGATATTGTAGGCGGTGTTGTAGTCATTGGATTCGCCGTATACCGCCATATTACTGAAAGCGGTAGTGCCAAGCTTCTGCGCAGCACGGGCAACGAATCCGCCTTCCTCGTCCACGGCAGTGAACATTCCGGCATGGCAGGCGTTGAAGGAGTATGTCTGGAGTTCGTCCAGCATACCGGTGGTCTGGGAGCGGTTTTCCATATTCCACGCAAAGAGGATAACTCCGCCGATAGGGTAATTTTTCACAGCAGATTCAGCGCTGCTGCCGGCGGAGGTGCTTGCGCCCCAGAGTCCTTCCGGGGAAGTTATGAACATCTGGCAGACCTTTTCGTGCAGGCTCATTTTTTCGATAAGTTCCTCCGGGGAGTAGTGGGGAACGGCGGTGGTCGTGGTAGTTGTGGTTATTTTCATAGCGGTAGTAACAGCGGTAGTTGCAGCGGCAGGGCGTGTATCTTCATCGGGAGCAGCAGGGGAGTCACCGGGGGTATATGAAGGGCTGCTTTCCTCGGAATATGACGGAGTATAGCCATTGTCAGAGGGCGTATATCCGGCGCTTACTGTCTGGGTATCGGTTTTGCCCTGGACGGACTGCGACTTCCTGCTGGTTGCTGCGGAGGTCACGGCAGTTGTCACGGTAGTGGTGGCAGCGGTAGTCTTTCGTGACTTTGAGAAAGCGGTGGAAACGGTGGTAACAGCGGTAGTTGCGGCTGATGTCACAGGTACGGTTGATTCCTGGACAGAGGTGGTAACAGGTATTCCGATCTCGTCGGGAGAGTCCTGCCCTACAGCGCCGCAGCCGGTGGTAAGCAGACAAATTCCGGCAAGGAGTGCAGTTAATTTTTTTATCTTAAAGTGCATTATTATCAGTCCTTTTGTAGTGATGAATCAATTATATCATTCTGCGCCGTCAAATGCAAGTTTTTCGGCTATAGTATGGATAATATTCTTATTTTTACCTAATTCAGCAAATGATTTTATCTGCAAAATCTATGCAAAAATTTCGCTTAACCCCTTGCAAAATCCGCAAAAAACTGATATTATATGTTATGTATTGTATTATTTGACACGAAAGGAACATAATATGGAAAAAATCATAAAAACGTGTGTTTCGATTCTTCCGAAACCGCTTCAGGACATTTACTACAAGTATGAGGAGAAGTGGCTGTACGTCATTTTCGGCGGTCTGACCACGGTGATCTCTATCATCACAAAGCTGCTGGCGTTTGCGATCATTCCAGGCGAACCCAAGTGGGAGAACACGGTAGTCGTAGTATTTTCATGGATATGCGCTGTGACTTTTGCGTTCTTCACCAACAAAAAGTACGTTTTCAAGAACGAGACTTCAAATGCCAAGGAGTTCTGGACAGTGTTCGTATCATTCTACGGCGCTCGCCTTGCCACACTGGGCATGGAGTGGCTGATATTCTTCATCTGCTGCGACCTTTGCCACATGAGCAAGACTGTCATCACATGGGCAAGCCAGGTAATAATCTTCATCGCAAACTACGTCCTCAGCAAACTGTTTGTTTTCCGCAACAAGAAAGAGGGCGCTGATGACTGATACC
>CAMOEP010000117.1 GCA_946612185.1 uncultured Ruminococcus sp. | reverse complement strand
CCTTTGGCGGAACGTCCGTAAAACTGACAATTATCAAAAAAAGAAACGTGCGACTTAAATAATTCCCAAAAAGTAAATGCTGTTGCCGTACCATAGTACTTCTGACCTTACATCAGAAATACTATGGCAAAAAACTTCTGTATCAGCACCGCACATATCCGGCGTACTTTTTCGGCTCAAAGACTTGTATTCAGACTGTAATAATGCTATAAGGCAACACCGCAATCTCTGTGCGGCTTTGCCTTAATCAGTATATAACCGACTTTTCCTGCATATGTTTTACAAAAACCGAAAGGGGAACAGCTATGAAATTACGAGACAGGTTAATAGGCGCAGCCGCACTCCTTGCGTGCATTGGTGCAGCGGCAGGAAGTGCGTCATTCTTTGAAAGCAGACAGGCAGGAGAAATCGCAGCAGTTTCAGCGCAGGTTTTCGTTGAAGAACCGCCGGTTATTATCCTGGACGCAGGACATGGCGGCTTTGACGGCGGCTGTGTATCGGTGGAGGGAGTGCCGGAAAAGGGGATAAATCTCAGCATACTCCTTCGGCTTCGTGACTTGCTGGAGGTGTCGGGGTATGAGGTGAAAGTTACCCGTGACAGTGACAGGTCTATCCACGACGAGGGCATTGAGGGGCTTGCAAACCAGAAAAGTTCGGACATGGACAATCGGCTTGCGCTTTTCAACAGTGAGAGCAACGCTGTGTGCATATCTATCCACCAGAACCAGTTCACTGACCCGGTGTACAGTGGTGCGCAGATGTTTTATTCTGCCACGAATAAGCGGAGTGAAGTTCTTGCGAGGAGTTTGCAGGACAGTTTTCAGGCGCTTTTGCAGCCGGACAATTCCCGTGAGATAAAGCTTTGCGGAAAGGAACTTTTCCTGTGCTATTACAGTGACAATCCCACGGTCATGGCGGAGTGCGGCTTTTTGTCGAACCCGGAGGAGGCAGCGCTTCTGAACACTGAGGAATACCAGGAAAAGGTTGCGCTGACTCTATTCAGCGGACTTACTAATTACCTTCAAACTGCATCATCTTGACCCAAGCTGCGTCAGCTTGACCACATATCACGTTGACGCTCGTGAACTCGCTTACAATGTAGAAACAAAACTTTTGCCGTCGCTCAACCAAGTTTGCATTGGTACTAAGTTCTCCGGTATAACTGTAAAACTTGAAGTTTACAGCATTTCCCGAATAGCACTTAGTCCCAGTACAAACCAAGTTGAGCGACGGCAAAATGTGATGTTCTGTCAAAGTGAGCGAGTTTAACGAGCGACAACGTGGGGGTGGTCAAGCTGACTACAGCTTGCAAGCTGGCTCAGCTTGTTGACAGGGGGGGATTGGTGTGGTATAATGTTTTTACGAAAGGAGAGGATGCTATGAAAAAAGTTAAACTTGTCTTGCCAGTTGTCACCGCTCTGGCACTGGGGTTTACGGGCTATAGACTGTACGATCAGAAAATGCAGAAAGATACCGAGCATAAATACGAAACCGCTGCCGCTGAGTATATAAGCGATAAGTACGGTTTTTCAGTCGATACTGAATATCAGAACGAGCATGATGACTGCATCGCATTGTATTCCGGATATGAGGACAGGGATTTCCTTATCTATAAAGATACAACCACCGGAAAGTGGTATGACTCTTACCAGTACAGAGATGTGAAAAATGCGCTTGAGGAACGGCTGAATAGCGAATTTCCTGACTGCACGATCAAGGATATTTTTATGTATGGTAATGTGACTTCGTTTTGCTTAACATTGGACAAGGACTCCATTTTTGACGGCGATAATCTCGACGAGATAATGGCGAACGCTTCCACTTACGTTTCTATATACGGCACTGATACCGATTTCCTCAGCAGTCCGCTTCTCAGTCAGCATGAAAAGTGGAACGTTAAGGGCAAATTTATATCTTTCGATAGTACCGAACATATGGAGGAATACCTGAAAATGCTCTCCAATGAACCGGATAATACTATGTTTGCACCGTATATCCAGCAGGACGTTACCATTGACAAGGATGGTATACACAGCAATAGTTATAATATCAATGAGGGCAACGGTTTTAAGTATTGTTATCAGGGTGAACAGGACATCTCCGCTAATGAATGTGACGCAGAGGAACTATTCACGAAGGTTTACGGAACGCCTGCCTTTGAATCAGATCGTGCCAAAAGAGCGGAAAGCCTGCTTAGCAAGGCGTACACGTTCAGTGGAAAGGATAACGGTGATATCTACGTTTATTATCCGCTATCGGATATTGAGGATACGAACGATTTTACAGTGGCTTGGTATGCGTTGGTAAACGGTCTTCCGGAACACAATGAATACACATCTGAATATATGCGTGAATACCCGAACTCCGCTTGCATGATCTTCGATGATAATATCATTTTCAAGTTACCTGCCGGGGAAAGCCAGTCATTCTTTATACAAGCTGCGAGCTGAGCCAGCTTGCAAGCTGAGCCAGCTTGACCGCCCCCACGTTGTCGCTTGCTTACGCTCGCTCACTCTTTCAGAAACAGTACTTTTGCCGTCGCTCAACCATATTTTTATGGGTACAAAGTTCTATTCTGGTGATTCTGTAAACTTAAAGTTTTACAAATCTACCGGAGAACTTAGTACCATTGAAAAGCGGGTTGAGCGACGGCAAAAGTTTTGTTTCTACATTGTAAGCGAGTTCACGAGCGTCAACGTGATATGCGGTCAAGCTGGCTCAGCTTGGTTGAGCGACGGCAAAAGTACTGTTTCTTTTAAAGTAAGCGAGAGAAACGAGCGTCATCGTGATAAGCGGTCGAGCTGGCTCAGCTCGTGTTTTAAAGAGGATAGTTCTTGCAGGCTTTGGAGTGTGCGGCGGGTGAATTCCTCTGTTTCAAGCACAAATTCCCGGAACTCCTTCTGCATCTTCATCGGCGGTATGACCTGCGGCTGCATCTTCATTATCCGGGTGTTCAGGTTCGGCTGCGTTCCCGACGGCGCTATGCTCCGGAAATAATCCACACGACTGCACAGCGACTGCATGAGAAATATCTCGTCCAGCCGCTTATCAATATCCTCCAACGCCAGCCAGCCGTCATGGATACACCCCTCCACCGCCGTTATCTTCGCAAAACCAAGCGACACTCCGCAGGCGGCGAATATCACCGTTCCGGCAGGCACTTTATGGCTGTGCATAGCACCTTCCGGGGTTATCGTCCGGGCGGTTTCGGTAATGTAGATGCTTTGCTCGTTCGCATCGCCTATGCGTATCCAGGGAACGCCGCTGCCGAGATATTTCCCGATAGGTCTGGGCGACGAACCACGGACTATCCGGCAAACTTCACCAAGCCCTGCACCGGCGCACATATCCCCGAAAAGCTCCTTATACCTTGTATTCCGCAGGGCTGGCATCAGGGCAAGCTGCCGACGGCGATACTCTGCGGCATTTTCCAGTTCCCGGAAAGCGGCGGCAATACGGTTCTGCTCCTCGACCGGCGGCAGGGGGATCTCCGCTTCCGTCAGGTCGGAAAGCCGCAGATACCGTATCACTCCGCCCTTTGCACGCTGCTGCAATACCGGAGCGTAACTGTCCAGAAAATACCATAGGTACGGTACAGTCAGCCGGTTCTTGTCAAGGCTCTCGATGACGTATGTCCGTTGGTACGCATCGAATTTTCCGCAGTAATAGGTGGTATTTACGCTTCCGTTGCCGCTGAGTATGACGCACTCGCAGTCGAAGCTGAAGGAGTTTATCCGCAAGGGTTTTGCGGCACAGGTGAAGAACGGGTACTCTCCGTCCGCACAGGCGGCATTTGCGTCGAGAGCGCCGGTGCGTATGCGGACGAGTTCGCCAAGTTTAGCCATTTATCAGTCCTCCCAGACGCTCCAGCGAGGCGTTTACCATATTTTCAAGTTCTTGTATACTGCGCAGTATCTCGGCGGAGGAACGCTCGGCAGCGGAGGGATTTTCGCTGATGCTCCGGTAGGTTCGCAGGGAGAGAACGTAGTCATTTGCAGCGATCTCCTCCCGGTTTACCAGAAAACAGCCCTGCCTGTCGGTGTTATTTGTGCGGCGGCGGAAGTTCACTGAAATATCAGAAGCGGCAGTTTCTTTTGGAAAACTTTCGCTGTCGCAGAACCACACATTGTCGGTCTTTCCGGACTTTGTGAATATGAGTATTGCGGTACTTATACCGGCATAGGGGCGGAAAGTGTCGCCGGGAAGGGCGATGACGGCTTCAAGGCAGTTGTTCTCCACAAGGGTACGGCGAATATCAAGATGAGCGTGGGAAGTGCCGAAAAGAACTCCCTCCGGCACGATAGACGCACATCTTCCGCCGCTGCGGAGAATTCTCAGAAACAGGCGCAGGAAAAGCAGTTCAGTCTTTTTGGTGGGTGAGGGGGAGAGCAGGTCGGGGGACACGCTGTCACGGTCGAGTGAGCCGGTAAACGGCGGATTTGCCAGCACCAGCGAGTACGCATCACTTGTGGTGTCCTCCACGGAAAGGGAGTCGCCACGCTTAACGTCCGGGGCGCTTACGCCGTGGAGAACCAGGTTCATAGCGCCGATACGGTGCATAGTCCGGTCGGTGTCCCAGCCGGAAAGTTCAGGAAATGCACCATACCTTTTAAAAGAGTGTTCCGCTGCTGCGCAGAGAAATCCTGCGCTTCCCATAGCCGGGTCGCAAACGGTGTCCTCCGGTGAGGGCTGCATCAGTTCCGCCATAAGCTGTATTACCGGGCGAGGGGTGCGGAATTGTCCGTTTGTGCCGCTGCTTGACAGCTTCGACAGCAGGTATTCGTACACGTCGCCCATGATGTCCTCGCCGGATATGCTCAGGGAACTTATCACCGCCACTGCCTTTTCCAGTACCTTTGGCGACGGCACGAGAAAGAGCGCATCGTCCATATATTCAGGAAAACTTTTCTTCACTTCCGGGAATATCTTCTGCGCAAATGCCGTGAACATCTCCTTTTCCGGCAGCTTTGCCGCTTCACTCCAGGAAATCACGGGGGTATACCTATGGCTTGCGCACTCTCGCATTTCCAGAAGCCTTATGAACAAAAGGTGTGTAAGCTGCTCGGTCACAGTCAGGGGATTAGTCATGCCGTTATTCCAGAAAAGTGCCAGCAGGGAGTCCAGCTTCGCTCTTGTTTCGCCTGATATCACGTTGTCTGCCTTCTTTCAGATAATATAGGCAACACCGCACAGAGATTGTGGTGCAGATGCGCAGTCAGATTTTTCGGCAGATTGTGCAGAAATTTTGCAGGCATACTGACGTATGTCAAAAAATTTATGTGCAAGATGCCGGAAAATATGCAAGCAGATGTGCCACAAAGCCGTCAGGCGGTCTTTGTGCGGTGTTGCCTTTAGATATATTATACCACATTTCCGGCATTTTGTACAGTAGTGCAGCTTAATTTTCTATACCGTCAGGTAATGAAATTACCATAAATGACAAAAAAGTGGCATACAAAACCAAAATTCCTTGTTATAATAAACATAAGAAATTGTTACCGGTTTATTAATAACAGGCGAAATGAACAAGTGCCTATTCATAAAATGTTCATTTTGTCCACCTCATCTGCGTTTTATAGGTTGATTTAATGGGGAATGTCACTTATAATAAACACAAATAACGACGTTTAACATCTGCACTCAGGGAGGTGCAGACTATCAGAATGGGAGGGTCATTTATGAAAAAAATGTTCAGGAAAATTACTGCTTCACTGACCGCTGCTGCTTGTCTTGCCGGACTTACAGCGGCATTTCCGCAGATAATGATGCCTGCAAGCGCTGCCGAGATCGTCAGCAACGACTTCGAGGTCAACTACGGCGGCTGGCACGGCACAACTACCGATACTGATCTTACTGCCTATGAGAATATCGGTGCTGACGGCTCAAGAGGTATGCTGGTATCCGGCAGAACTTCCCCCAGCGAGGGCGCAAGTTCATCAAAGGGTCTGTACCTCTCCGGCGGAGTTGAGTACGACTACTCCGTTAAGGTTTTCAGTGAGAGTGACCAGAAGTTCACCCTGTCTCTTATGTATATCGACCAGGAGACTGAGCAGGAAACTACCATTATTCTTGACGAGAAAAATGTGACCGCAGGCAAGTGGGAAACTCTTTCCGCTTCCTATAAAGCACCTGAGAATACCTATGAGTATGAACTGAAAATAACTACCGACACTACCGGGGACTTCCGCTTCGATGATGTGCTTATCACTACCGAAAAGGTGGCTTCTGCCTACGCTGTACCTGAAGGCAAGGGTCTGAAGGACGAGTTCGCTGACTACTTCCGTGTCGGTAATATCTTAAACGGCGGCACTGTAAATAACAGCGATATCACCGCAAGACTTATCAAGGACTGCAACGCTATCGAGTGTGAGAACGAGACTAAGCCCGATGCTACTCTCGTTAAGAAAGGTTCTTCAAATACAGATATCAAAGTCTCACTGAATAGCTGCGCTGCTATCGCTGAATTCTGCGCAAGCCACGGTATCGGTTTCCGTGGTCATACTTTGGTTTGGCACAGCCAGACTCCTGAGTGGTTCTTCAAGGAGAACTTCGACCAGTACGGTCAGTGGGTAAGCAAGGACGTTATGAATCAGCGTATGGAAAGCTACATAAAGAATATGTTCGCTGCTTTCGATACCCAGTACCCCGACCTCGACCTGTACTCCTACGATGTCTGCAACGAGTGCGTCAGTGACGACTACAACCGTACCGCTAACGCCGGCGGCGCAAGAGAACCCGGCTACGGCAACGGAAAGTCCCCCTGGGTACAGATCTACGGCAATAACTCCTTCGTCGAGCAGGCTTTCATCTACGCAAATAAGTACGCTCCCGAAGGCTGCGACCTTTACT
>CAMOEP010000116.1 GCA_946612185.1 uncultured Ruminococcus sp. | reverse complement strand
ATCATATATCATCTGGTCACGCCCGTATTCGATGTTCAGACCGTCGAAATTGTCGGTAATATAGGCGTTGTCCAGGGTAATATCACAGTACCAATATTCGCAGTCGTATTCCTTGAAAAGATCATTGTGGAATGTGTCGCCAACGTGGTAGAAGTCTATCTGGTCAAGGTCAGCGTCAACGCCAAGCTGATACAGACCGCCGTGAGCGTCGCTGCCCTCGCTTACTTCACGATTTGTCCAGAACTGTGCGGTTTCGCTGTCGGCAGGAGTAAGGGTAATGCCTTTGGCGATGCTGAGAGCGTCCTCCTCTGAGATGTCGTCGGTAACGAAAAGCTGAACGGCATAGCCCTCATTCGCAAACGCTACCCAGATTTCTCTGCCGAAGTTACTGGGGTCTGCGGACTCCGGGTCATAGCCCTGGCGGTAGTTCACCATAATTGTCCGGTCGTCCAGCTCGATCTGCTTGAAGTCGGCGGAAAATTTGAGTTTTTCGTGGATACCGGTTTGGGGTACTCTGTAAATAATTGGGGTCATACCGCCGCCGATATCATTTTTATACTTTCCCTCATATGGACCATAATCATTGTAGACCAGTCCTTCCGGCAGGAAACTGAAACCGATATCGTAGAAGCTGCTAAGGTATTCAGTTCCAGCGGGGGGAGTGATGATAACGTCGTTCTGGTAGATATCGGCTGACTCAATATACGCAAGGGGAGCGGCTGGCTCTGTAACTTTCTCAGTCTCATCGGGGATAATTTCTGATTCAGTTTCCGCCGGAACAGTTTCCTCGATATACTCAGTAGTCTCCTCGTCGATATTTGCGGCTAACTTGTTATAAGTGAAGCCGGAAGCCGGAACGATAACGGCTGCTGCGGCGATAATAGCGGCTGCACCTGCGAAACGTCTGCCGATAGGTTTGCTGGTACGGGTTTCGGAGATGCTGCGCTGTCTTTTGCTATAGTCAGAACTTTTACTCATATCTGTTCCCTCCATAATACATTTCTTTCTCTGCTGGTATTCAGGGGAGAAAACGTGCTGCTGTCCTGATGAAAATGCCTGTTCAGTTATTTTCTCCCATTCTTTTTTGCTGGGTAATCTGTTATTCATGGTCTGACCCTTCTTTCATACTGCTAAGGCGTTTACGGATACGCTGAAAGCGTTTTCTTGCGGCGGCTTCGCCAATGGACAACCGCTTAGCGGTGTCACGCCAGCTAAGCCCGTGGATACATCGCAGGTTCACAAGCTGTCTGTCGCCAGGGGAAAGCTCATCGAGAAACTGCAAAGGTACACGGTCAAGCACATCGCTTTCCACATCGGTATTATCAGGTATCTGCAAGGCGAAGTCATCGTTATCCATTGACTGCTGCCTGGTATAGAAGATTTTATTCTTGCGGTACTGGTCGATAGCGGCGCTTTTGATGACCCTTATGATATAGGCTTTAGTTTTCTCGGAAGCTGGGTCACCTATCTTATTAAGGCGGTTGATGATGCGGATAAATGCATCAGACACAGCGTCCTCGGCTGATTCCTGTTGTTTCAGAACAGCGAAGGCAATGCGGTACATTGGCTGTTCATACAAAAGGTAAAGCTGCCGGACTTTTTCGCTTTCTTGTTGCGTCATCGTATTACTCCTTTCAGGACGTCCTGTAATATATAACGTTCTTGCTTCTGACTATGTGACACGATTTTTATAATGCGTAATTCGTATTTTATAATGCGTAATTCGTAATGCGTAATGCGTAATTATGGAGTTCGCTTCGCTCATATTTTAAAAACTTCCAGATATGATATTAAGGCGATACATTAATTACGCATTGATCTCGGCTTCCTGAAATCGACACATTTCACTCAAATGGTGTGGTATACTTATGGAAAAGCAAATACGGAGGAAGCAGTTATGAAACTTGATATGAAGTCGGAAAACGGTACAGCTATCGCCTGTCTCAGCGGTGAACTCGACCACCATTGCGCCCGTACCCTGCGGACTGAGCTTGACCGGTTCATTATCGTCAATCAGCCGGAAGTCCTCGCCATTGACTTCCGCAGCGTTACCTTTATGGACAGCTCCGGTATAGGGCTGATAATCGGGCGCAACAAGCTTATCAAAGAGTGCGGCGGTACTCTGGAAATCCGCAATCCACAGCCGTACATACGCCGTGTGCTGAAACTCTCAGGCATCGAGCGGATCGTCCGTATTCACTGACAAAGGAGGAAATTATGGATATAATCAACGAGATAAAGTTCACCATGCCCTCGCTCTCCGTGAACGAGGGTACTGCAAGGGCAGTGGTGTCGTCATTTGTGATACAGGCTGACCCCACCGTGGAGGAACTGTCCGACATTCGCACAGCCGTTTCCGAGGCGGTGACGAACTCGATAGTCCACGGCTACCGGAATACCTCCGGTAAGATCGACCTTACTGTCCGCCTGCTCGCCGGGAGGGAGGTATACATACGCATCAAGGACTCCGGCTGCGGCATCGAGGACGTGAAAAAGGCTATGGAGCCGCTTTTCACAACTGCCCCGGAGGAGGAGCGCTCAGGACTTGGGTTCTCGGTCATGGAGTCCTTCATGGACAGGCTTACGGTCAAAAGTCAGCCGGGAAAGGGTACGACGGTGACTATGCGCAAGAGGCTGAAAGTTCATGGGGGCTGAGGTTCGTCCTACAGTTGAGGACAATCTGGGGCTTGTCCACCTGTGCGCCAACAAGTTCCGCAGCCGTGGAATTGAGTACGACGACCTGTATTCCGCCGGCTGCATAGGGCTTCTGAAAGCGGTGAAGGCGTTTGATACCGAAAGGGGCGTGAAGTTCTCCACATACGCCGTACCTGTCATACTTGGCGAAATAAAGCGGCTTTTCCGGGACGGCGGTGCAGTCAGGGTCAGCCGTGGGCTGCGTGAACTTTCCATGCGTGTGCAGAAGATATGCGACCAGTTCCGGACGGACAACGGCAGAGAGCCGACTATCAGCGAACTTTCGGAGCTTACCGGCGAATCGCCCTCGGCAGTCTCAGAGGCACTTTGCGTCAGCCAGCCGGTGCTTTCTCTGACTGCCGGGGACGATGATGAGGGGCAGATAGACCTGCCTGTGCAGTCGCCGGAGGAGGGGATAGTTGACCTGCTTGCCCTGCGGCAGATAATGGCGGCGCTTGACCCGGCAGACCGGGCGCTTCTGGAACTGAGGTACTTCCGCAGTCTCACCCAGTCAAAGACTGCCGCTGCCCTGGGAATGACCCAGGTTCAGGTGTCCCGGCGAGAAAAAAAGCTCCTGGCACAATTGCGCAAGGAGCTTACCGGTTAGAATATAAGATAGCTTATCACGGAGTTAGAAACGAGAAATCCCCGTGGAGTAAGGGCGATGCTCTCGCCGTCGAATGTGATATATCCCTCTGCCACAAGCGGAGGGACTTTTTTTCGCAGCATATCCGCCTGCTGTGGAAAGTCCGAAAGGTGCAGACCGTCACTGAGCCGAAGCCGGAGCATTGCCCTTTCTGTGAAGTCGCAGGGGGACTGGTCAGTTACGGTGGTATTCTGGTGTGGAGCGTCAATAAACGCCTGTAAATCGGCATCTGCCGCAAACCGCACACCCTTGTGGCAGGAGTGGGCGGATGGCCCTATTCCCAGGTAGTCCTCACATTTCCAGTAGCGGCAGTTGTGGCGGCTCTCATACCCAGGGACGGAGAAATTGGAGACTTCGTACTGCTGGAATCCCAGGCGGTCGAGTTCGCTGACTGCAAAGAGGTACAGCCGTGAGACTTCCTCCTCGTCGGGCAGGGCGTTTTTCACCTCATCGCAGTCAAAGGGCGTGCCTTCCTCAACTTTGAGGATATAGGCGGAAATATGCTGTATCGGCAGAGCGCACAGCCGTTTTATCGAGTATCTCAGCATATCCTCAGTCTGACCCGGCAGAGCGAGCATCAGGTCGCAGGAAATATTCCGGAAACCGGTTTCAGCAGCGTCAAGCACCGCCCTTTCAGCACGTTCAGCGGAGTGAAGCCTGCCCAGATACCGCAGTTCGTTGTCATTCATGGACTGAACGCCGATAGAAAGCCGGTTCACGCCTGCGCTCAGGAGTTCTTCCAGGCGCTTGGGGGTGAGGGTAACGGGATTTGCTTCCAGAGTTACCTCAGCTTCATCTGAGAGGGCGAAGTTTTCCCGAATTTCCGCCATTATCCGGCTTATCTGCTCCCCTGAGAGAAGCGAGGGCGTGCCGCCGCCGAAGTAGACCGTATCCGCCGTCAGGGAATTGTCACCGTAGTACCTCAGATTCCGCATGACTGCCTGAACATAAAGCTCCGCCTGCTGACCGGAGTAGCAGACGGAGTAAAAATCGCAATAACTGCACTTTTTTCCGCAGAACGGAACGTGTACATATATACCCGTGCTATTCATCATGTATTCTTTATGATAGCCGGTTCAAGCTTGAAGAAAAAGGCGTTCGCCAGTCTTGGCACAAGGAATTTCAGCAGGATAAGCCCGATATTTATCTCGATCTCGAAGGTATCAATCCAGGAATAGGGGGTACCGGCGGTTTTTGGCGCATTCAGGTAAACCACAACGATAAGTGCAAAACAGATGATACTGAAAACCATGTTGAAAATGGTAGCCGCCTTGCCGTTTACCGCACGTCTGCCGCACTTCTGGCAGACCTTGCCGGGGGAATTTAGCTGACCGGCGTTGGCTTTAGTCCAGGGGTTGAAGGACTTTTCCCCACAGTGGGGACAGTTGTAAATACTCATAGCAATATCCTTTCAATTTCACTCTTTCTCGCTCTGAGGAGTAAGGGGGACAAGTTCATTTGCCGGTTTGCGAAGGGGGAGTTCCCTGCGCTTTGAGGGGCTGAGAAGTGCAGTCCGGGAAAGCTTTCCGGCGGAGGAGTTTTTCTTTATTCGGCGGCTTCTGAGTACATTATGACCCTTGTGGATATGCACGATGATTACACCGGTGAAGAATATGCCGCCTGCAAGGAAGATCCGCCTGATATCGCTGCTTTCGCACCATGAGGACACTATCATGAACAGGCACAGCAGCGTAATGAACGGAGTCTGGGAGATGTCACGGAGGTGACATCTTAATGAGCGTGAGAATTTTCCGGCACGTCTGGGCGAAGCGTCAAGGGCTTCGATTATCACGCATATTATGGAAGCCACAAGGTACAGTGACGCAAGACCCAGAGCAATATAGTCCAAAATCATATCATGAATCCAGCTTGAGGACGCTCATGAACGCCTCCTGAGGAACTTCTACCGTACCAAGCTGACGCATACGCTTCTTGCCTTCCTTCTGCTTTTCCAGCAGCTTCTTCTTACGGGTGATATCACCGCCGTAGCACTTAGCAAGAACGTCCTTGCGCATAGCCTTAACAGTCTCACGGGCGATTATCTTGCCGCCGATAGCTGCCTGAATAGGCACTTCAAACAACTGGCGTGGGATATTTTCTTTCAGCTTTTCGGCTATTTTACGGGCTCTGCCGTAAGCCTTGTCAGCGTGTATTATAAACGAGAGCGCATCGACCACGTCGCCGTTGAGGAGGATATCAAGCTTAACAAGCTTTGAGGGAACGTAGCCCAGCATTTCGTAATCGAAGCTTGCGTAGCCCTTTGTGCGGGATTTCAGCACGTCGAAGAAGTCGTAAACTATCTCGTTAAGGGGCAGTTCGTAGTGCAGTTCCACACGGGTATCATCAAGGTACTTCATATCCTTGAAAATACCACGTCTGTCCTGGCAGAGTTCCATGATATTACCCACAAATTCGGAGGGGGAGAGGATACTTGCCTTTACCATAGGTTCTTCCGCCACACGGATAAGTGCCGGGTCAGGGTAGTTGGTGGGGTTGTCGATGTACTGCACAGTGCCGTCGGTCATAGTTACTTTGTATATAACCGATGGAGCGGTAGTTACCAGGTCGAGATTGTACTCACGCTCCAGACGCTCCTGGATTATTTCCATGTGGAGAAGTCCCAGGAATCCGCAGCGGAATCCGAAGCCGAGAGCGATAGAAGTTTCCGGCTCGAAGGACAGGGAAGCATCATTGAGCTGGAGTTTTTCCAGAGCCTCACGGAGATCGCCGTACTTAGCGCCGTCAGCCGGGTAGATACCGGAGAATACCATAGGATTGACCTTGCGGTAGCCGGGGAGAGGCTCGTCGCAGGGGAACTCATCGTTAGTAACGGTGTCACCCACCTGAGTGTCCCCGATACTCTTGATAGAAGCGGCAATATAGCCAACTTCACCGGCTTCAAGCTTGCCGTTGTTCACAAGGTTGGAAGCGTCCATGAATCCGGCTTCAACAACGTTGAAAACTGCGCCTGTAGCCATAAGGCGGATATTGTCGCCCACCTTGACAGTACCCTCCTTGACACGGACGTATATGATAACACCCTTGTAGGAATCGTAGTAGCTGTCGAAAATAAGTGCTTTCAGGGGCTTTTCCGGGTCGCCCTGGGGAGCGGGGATATCGGTAACGATACGCTCCAGGACTTCCTCCACGTTAGTACCCATTTTAGCGGATATACGGGGAGCGTCCATAGCCGGGATACCGATAACGTTTTCCACCTCGTTGCAGACTCTTTCCGGGTCAGCGGAGGGCAGGTCTATCTTGTTGACAACCGGAACGACTTCCAGGTCATGCTCGATAGCAAGGTAGGTGTTAGCGAGGGTCTGTGCCTCGATACCCTGAGAAGCGTCCACCACGAGAATAGCGCCTTCGCAGGCAGCAAGGGAGCGTGACACTTCGTAGTTGAAGTCAACGTGACCGGGGGTGTCGATAAGGTTGAAGATGTAGTCCTCACCGTCCTGAGCGGTATATTTCAGGCGGACAGCACGGGCTTTTATGGTGATGCCACGTTCACGCTCGA
>CAMOEP010000115.1 GCA_946612185.1 uncultured Ruminococcus sp. | reverse complement strand
GTAGTAAAGCAGATAGTTGAGTACGCTCGCTCCAGAGAGGCTGAGTACGGCAAGAAGTTCCGCTTCACTATAACTACTAACGGTCTGCTTCTGGACGACGAGAAGATCGAATTCATCAACCGTGAAATGTCTAACGTTGTTCTCTCTATCGACGGCAGAAAGGAAGTCAACGACTATATGCGTATCAGAGTTGACGGCTCTGGCTGCTACGACAAGATACTCCCCGCTTTCAAGAAGCTGGTTGCGGGCAGAGGTGATAAGGAGTACTACGTTCGTGGTACTTTCACTAACCACAACCTTGACTTCTCCGAGGACGTTTTCGCCCTTTACGACGCTGGTTTCGACCAGATCTCAATTGAGCCTGTTGTAGGCGATTCTGACGAGTACGCTCTCAGAGAGAAAGACCTGCCGGCTGTATTTAAAGAGTATGAGGTACTTGCAAAGCGTATTCTCGATAACGAAAAGACCGGCAAGAAGTTCAACTTCTTCCACTTCATGATCGACCTTGACCAGGGCCCCTGTGCTATCAAGCGTCTGAGAGGCTGCGGCTGTGGCAACGACTACGTTGCTATCACTCCCGACGGCGATATCTTCCCCTGTCACCAGTTCGTAGGTATCGACGAGTACAAAATGGGCAACATCGACGAGGGAACTTTCAACCAGGATATGAAGGCTGACTTCGCTGCTGCACACGTTTACTCAAAGCCGGAATGTCGCCAGTGCTGGGCTAAGTTCTATTGCAGCGGCGGCTGTAACGCCAATAACTATCAGTATATGGGCGATATCAGAACTGCTCACAAGCTTTCATGTCAGCTTGAAAAGAAGCGTCTTGAGTGCGCTATCATGATGAAGGCTGTCCGCACATTCGGCAAGCCGCTTGATTAAGAACCTGTCCTTAATTCGTAACTGCGCCCTGCTATTTCTGCGGCGGTGATTCAATGCCGCAAGTGATACTGAAAAGACCGTTCGGTTTCTTCAAACTGAACGGTCTTTTGTTTTATGATCGCAGGATATACACTGATTACGCATTAAATGTGGTTATCATTCTTCGTCCTCATCGTAGAATACGTTGTAGGTCACTGCACGATGGCTGTATGTGCTGAGGACAAGTCCTATTACAGCATACATACTTACCATAGCTGTACCACCGCCGCTGAGAAAGGGCAAAGGTACGCCGATTACAGGCAGTACTTTCAGTACCATTCCCAGGTTCATTACACAGTGGGTGAAAAATAGTCCGAATGCGCCCATGCAGATGAATCTGCCCAGTCTGTCCCTTGTGATGCGGCTGTTGGCAAATACTTTCAGGCAGATGTAAGCCAGCACTATCAGTACTCCAAGTGCGCCGATAAAGCCAAATACCTGCCCTACATAGGCGAATATGAAGTCGTTGTGCAGCTCAGGAACGTAAACGTATTCATCTGGTGCGGCGAAAAGTCCCTTGCCGAATACTCCGCCGGAACGCAGCGACGCAAGTCCCAGGTCTTGCTGATACTCGATATTCTCCGGGTCAGTTCCGGGGTGGAAAAGTATCAGGATTCGCTTCTTGTGGAAGTCACTGAGGGCGAAAAACCACATCGCCGCAACTGCACCGCCTGCAATAAACGGCGCTGCAAGCAGGTACTTCCAGTTTATCTTCGCTGTTATCATCATCGAAGCAAATATCGCCGCAAAAACTATAGCTGTACCATAGTCGCCCTGCTTGCCGACTATCGCTATGGGTACTCCGCCGTGAAGCAGAAGCAGAAGCATATGCAGAGGCTTGTTCATATCCTCCTCGTCACGGGAAAGGTGATAGCTGAACGAGAGTATGAACGCTATCTTCATTATCTCAGAGGGCTGGAACGTGAAGCTTCCTATGCGTATCCACGCCTGGTCATCAGCACCCTCACGCTGATAACCCAGTGACGTAAACGTCAGCGCCACAAGTCCCAGCGCCAGCGGAACGAATATGAACCATAGCTTTACAAGCTTACGGTAGTCGATAAACGACAGAAGCACGGCGGCGATCACGCCTATACCCATTGATATAAGCTGTGTTCGTGGGTAACTTGCACCTACGCCCTCGCCTTCACTTATGCCGCTTTTGTATATGGAAAAAAGCAGCAGTACACTTATTACTGCGCATATTGTCACCGCCAGCAGAAGTCCTATATCAAGGCTGTGCCTGCTGCCGGGCAGTTTTTTGAATGCCGATTTCATTGTTTCTCCTTTTTCTTTTAAGCCTGTTCTATCTCATCCGCTGACCAGTACTTCCGGTCAAGACTGCGGTAACGTGCAGCGGCGGCTATGTGGCTCTTGTTTATGACATCTTCGCCCTCCAGATCAGCAATAGTCCTTGCGACTTTCAGTATCCTGTCATAGGCTCTTGCGGAAAGTCCAAGCTTGTCGAATATGTTCTTCATCATATTATCCGCACTCTCGTCCATTGGGCAGTACTCCTGCAATTTATCCGGAGTTATCAGTGCATTGCAGGTAATATTCGTTCCCTGGAAGCGCTTTTCCTGTATCTTCCTTGCGGCGATAACTCTCGCTCTTATGGCTGAGGAGGGTTCTTCATGCGCTTTCGAGGAAAGATCGGCGTACTCCACCGGTGCTACGTCGATATGCAGATCGAAGCGGTCAAGCAGAGGGCCTGATATTTTGGAAAGGTACGCTGCCACCTTTTTCGGGGAACAGGTACATTTATGCTTTAAATTGCCGAAATATCCGCAGGGACATGGGTTCATTGCGCCTATGAGCATAATGGTGCAGGGGTAAGTAACTGTCCCGGACACTCTGGCTATGGTGACACGCCTGTCCTCAAGGGGCTGGCGGAGTATCTCCAGGGTACGCCTGTCGAATTCCGCAAGTTCATCGAGGAAAAGCAGGCCATTGTGGGCAAGTGATACTTCTCCCGGCTTTGGTATACTTCCGCCTCCGGCAAGTCCTGCGGCGGATATGGTATGGTGCGGCGCACGGAAGGGTCTTTTAGTTATTATGGGCGCTTCCGGGCTGAGCATACCTGAAATTGAATGTATCTTTGTAGTTTCAAGGGCTTCGTCGAAGGTCAGGGGCGGGAGTATGGAAGGCATACGCTTTGCGAGCATACTCTTTCCGCTTCCCGGCGAGCCTATCAGAAGTGCATTATGTCCGCCTGCTGCGGCTATTTCAAGTGCTTTCTTGGCAAACTGCTGTCCACGGACATCGGCAAAGTCGATAGTCTCGTTGTAGGCGGTCTCCGGCGGTATATAGTGTTCGCAGGGGGTAAGCTTTTCCTGACCACGGAAATGGCGGATAAGCTGTTCCGCTTCGGTGACGGCGTAGATGTTGATACCGGTAATTACAGACGCTTCCGCCGCATTGTCAGCCGGGACGAACACCGCTTTCAAGCCCATTTCCCTGGCAAGCATGACCATTGGCAGAACGCCGTTTATCCGGCGTATAGCGCCATTCAGGGAGATCTCCCCGATGAACGCACAGCCGTCAGTTTCCTCGTCAATAAGACGCATACCCTTCAGAAGTGCCATGAATATCGCCATATCGTGAACCGAGCCGCTTTTCTTCGTGTCCGCCGGGGCAAGGTTCACCATTACCGACGCTACCGGGAAATTTATGTCGCAGGCACGCAGGGCAGCTTTGATGCGGTCACGGCTCTCTTTTACCACGGTGTCCGGCAGTCCGACCACCTCAAACTGAGGCTGTCCACGGCTTATATCTATCTCCACATCTACCGGAAAGGCATTAAGCCCGAAAAGTCCCAGGCTGGAAATACTCGCAAACATTTTTCTGCCTCCTTAGAATGTATTAAAGCGGATCAAACATATCATCGTCGCCGCTGTCAGGGGTAAAGTCTATCTCGTCAGGGATAGCGTCAGAGGTACTGATAGTTTCAAGTTCGTGCATCTGTCTGCCGTCGCCTGTCTCCTCGGACTGACGGGAGTACTCCGCCATATACCGTGAAGTGTAGCCGGGGTTGTCGTCGCTTCTTGCGATTATCTCGCTGAACTGGGGAAATCCCTCAGTTTCTTTAAGCTGTTCATAGTCGGCAACGTTCCGGAAAGTATTCCGGAGAACTATCAGTCCGCCCACGCCGATCATCAGGGAGGTGGTGTCAGTTCCCCTCTCGGTAAAGCCGCATATCAAAGCACTTACCGCCATAAGTGCGTAAAGTCCGAAAAGTATAACGTGGCATTTGCTTGCCTTGTGATTGCCTTTGAAGCCGAGGGCTGCCACGGCTAAAAGTTCAAGGAATTGCAGGAAAAGGTAGCCTACGCCAAACTGATTCCCGAATATAAGCATGGGAAGCCAGCTTATTACCTGGAAAGTTTCGGTGAACATGGCTGTGACCGCCATAAATGCGCTTGAACCTATGGCGTAGTATGCCGCACATTTCGAGAAATGCTCGATAC
Source organism: uncultured Ruminococcus sp. (assembly GCA_946612185.1). Classification (GTDB taxonomy): domain Bacteria; phylum Bacillota; class Clostridia; order Oscillospirales; family Ruminococcaceae; genus Ruminococcus. The sequence goes on along the minus strand of CAMOEP010000115.1, from coordinate 2,477 downwards.
CGGTCATACGAACCTGACAAGCGCCATAGTGACCGTGTGCCGGCTTTTCGGCTATTGCTTCGTTGAATTTCATTCTCATTGTCATTCCCCCTTGTCTAAATACTTGTCTAAATATTTATCATTTTCTGTCGCTTCTGGGCAGCGATTATCTTCTGACGCTGTTCTTCGCTCAGCCGGATAATTTCCACTTTCACTCCGAACGTCCGCAAAGCCGCCGCCAGGTATGATTTTCCCTCAAGATACTTTTTCACTTCGTCACAGCACACAAATATTATCTTGCGGAATTTCTGCCCTTTGTCTTTTTCAAGCATTATCATTTTCAGCGCATCAGCAGCTATCTTATGTTTCTGGGCAGGTTTCAGTGCGCCGATATGTGCGTAAAATTCGCCAATAACTTTGTAACTTTCGGAGTATAAGTCCGGGGCTACAGATACTTCCGGTTCACTTGTAAGATGTACAGATTCAGGCGCTTCTGCATACGCCTTTTCAATACCCGCTATCTCGCACATTTGCTGGCGCATCTCTTTTTCAAGAGAACGCTGTTCAATGCTGTCCGAATCAAATGTATTCCCCATCACTATGCCTTCCCCACCAATTACGCATTACGAATTACGCATTAATATTATATCACGTTTAAGAGAATTTGTAAATGAATATTGCACATTATTTAGAAAAGGCAAAGTGTACAAAAAAACCGGTACTCTTTTCCAGAGAACCGGCAAGGCGACGATTTTTCATTTACCCCCTTGACTTTCGGGGCGAAATGTAATATAATTGTATAATGTATCAGTATGGAAAAACAGTCTCTCCCTACGGTAAGTATTATATCATATATGGTATGGTCTTGTCAATAGGTTGTGACAAAATTTTTTCATATTTCGTTACCGTAAATACTCCGCAGATGTCCCCAAAACTACCTGCGGAAAAAAATAAGGAGGTTCCGCCTATGGTGAACGCAACACCTAAGCAGCTGGGAAAGAACGTCAGAATGAGCTTCGGAAAAATTACCGAGCCCCTTGAGATGCCTAACCTTATCGAGGTACAGATCAATTCCTTTAAGTGGTTCCGTGAGGAGGGTCTTAAAGAGGTTTTCCGTGATATGACCGAGATCACAGACTATAACGGAAATCTTGCCCTGCGTTTTCTGGATTACCGCTTTGATACTACCCCTAAGTATACTATCGCTGAATGCAAGTCGAGAGGTGCTACTTACCAGGTAGCTATGCACGCTAAAGTTATGCTCTGTAATAAGGAGACTACTGAGGCTAATGAGTGCGAGATCTATATGGGCGAGTTCCCCCTGATGACTGACAGCGGTACTTTCGTTATCAACGGCGCAGAGCGTGTTATCGTATCTCAGCTTGTCCGTTCTCCTGGCGTATACTACGCTTCTGAGAAGGATAAGAACGGTAAAGACCTGTTCGCTACCACTGTTATCCCTAACCGTGGTGCATGGCTTGAGTACGAAATGGACTCCAACGACGTTGTATACGTCCGCATAGACAAGAACAGAAAGATACCGATAACTACATTTATCCGTGCCCTGGGCGTTGGCTCTGATGAGGAGATCTTTGAGATGTTCGGTGATGACGAGCGTCTGAGACAGACTATCCTCCAGAAGGATCAGACCAAGAATAATTCCGACGCTCTTATGGACGTTTATAAGAAGCTCCGCCCCGGCGAGCCTCCTACAGTCGAGGCTGCTATCACCCACCTCAATAACCTGTTCTTCGACGCTAAGAGATATGATCTCTGCCGCTTCGGAAGATACAAGTACAACAAGAAGCTGGGTATCGCTTCCAGACTGGCTGGTCATGTCCTTGCTGAGCCTATCATCAATCCCCTTACAGGTGAGATCATGGCTGAGGAAGGTGACCTTATCACTTACGACAAGGCTTGCGAGATCGAGCAGGCTGGCGTTTACTACGCTTTCGTTACTGTTGAAGCCAAGGAATACCGTGTTAACGAGAACGGCGAGACTTACATCGAAATGGTGGAGAAGGTCGTTAAGATCATCGGTAACGGCATGGTAGATATCAGCGAATATGTTAATTTCGATGCTCAGCAGTACGGCATCAACGAGAAGGTATCCTTCAAGGTTCTCAGAGATATCCTGGAGAACTCCGCTGATGAGGACGAGATCGAGGACAATGTCCGCAAGAGAGCTGATGAACTCGTTCCTAAGCATATCATACTTGACGATATCTACGCTACTATCAGCTACTTCCTCAACCTTTGCGAGGGCGTTGGTACTGTTGACGATATCGACCACCTGGGCAACAGACGTATCCGTTCTGTAGGCGAGCTGCTCCAGAACCAGTTCCGCATCGGTTACGCAAGAATGGAAAGAAGCATTCGTGAGAGAATGAATATCCAGTCTCAGGACGTTAAGAACCTGACCGCCCAGTCTCTTATCAATATAAGACCTATTTCCTCAGCTATGAAGGAATTCTTCTGCTCCTCACCTCTTTCTCAGT
>CAMOEP010000114.1 GCA_946612185.1 uncultured Ruminococcus sp. | reverse complement strand
TAGAAATTCTGCTCAAAAATCTGCGCATTATTATAGTGTCAACACGCCCTAATTGTAAGCGTAACAGTGATGTCACCGTTTCCAAATAGTTCTGATAATTCGTCCTGAGTGATGTTGTCAATCGAACCCAGAGGAGTATAACTCCAGGAATTTGAGTCATAGAAGATTGTCATTTTATCGCCCTGATAGAGCATAATGTCACCGGGTTTAGTTTTGGTCTGCTGGTCGCTTTTTGTCAGTGACCAGGGCAGACTGCCGACTTTTTCAAATCCGCCATACTCACTGAGTTCAGCGGTAACAGAGCCGGAACTTTTTATGTTCTCAGCCAGTTCCTTAGCTGCCTGAGTGTCAGCGAGGGTTGCGGTAAGCTGAGTGCCGCTGATGTCAATTATAAGCTTCTGCTGAGACTGCTTTTCCGGAAGTTCCAGACTGTCAAGCCATGCAGAAACGTCCGATTCCGAGGCACTTCCGGGGAAGCGCTTTCCGGGAAGCTGAGTGCCGATATCAGCAAGACTTGCGATATTGCGTTCACTTGTACTGATGCCGCTGCTTGCGGAGGTGCAGAAGGGGATGACAGTTTTGCCGGAGAAGTCATAGCTTTCAAGGAAAGTGTCGATGATACGGGGTTCTTCTCCCCACCATATTGGATATCCCAGGAAAATGGTATCATAGCTGTCAAGGGACTCGATAGGGGACGCAATTTCCGGGCGGACTGACTTGTCATTCTGCTCCTGATTTGCACGGCATCCGCTATTCTGATAGCTGATATCCTCAGCGGTATATGGAACAGCAGCTTCGATAACATAGCTGTCCGCATGGGTCAGACCGATGAGGTATTCAGCGATCTTTCCGGTGTTTCCGGTCTGGGAGAAGTATACCACCAGGGTATCTGAACTGTTAGTATCCGGGATAGTGACCATTTCACGCATAAGCGTCAGGTCGAAAGAGTTCCACTTATTATCGCCGTTCAGGTCGTAAGGTTTTCCGGAAAGTTCGCCGCCGGAGGACTTACCGAGCAGGAAGTCCTGCAAATTCTGAATATCATTTACAGTATAATTATACGCAGTATCATCGCTCATTATAGCAGTCTGCTGCACGCCAGTACCGCAGGAAATCAGTGTACCGGCGGAGAAAACTATGGGACATATGATAGAAATGAGTTTATTCATGTGCAGCCCTCCTTTAGGCAACACCGCACAGAGATTGTGGTGCAGATGCCGGAAAATATGAGGGGCAAATGTGCCGCAAAGCCGTTAGGCGGTCTTTGTGCGGTGTTGCCTTAATTGATTCAGTCGTAGATACTTCTTAAAATTTTAGCCGGATTTCCCACAGCAATCATATCTGCCGGGATATCCTTAGTGACCACAGACCCAGCGCCGATGACCGCATTGTCACCGATAGTCACACCGGGAAGGATAATACTTCCCGAACCTATCCAGACACCGTTGCCGATGCGGACAGGGGAGGGGATAAGGTCACCACGTTTTTCGGGGAGCAGTCCATGGTTGAGGGTGGCAATGACGGTGTTATGTCCGATAAGGCATCTGTCACCGATGAAGATACCTCCCTGATCCTGGAACTTGCAGCCGGAGTTGATGAATACGCCCTTGCCGATGTGGATATTCTTTCCGCAGTCGGTGTTGAAAGGGGGAAACATACTGAATCCTTCGTCAAGTGGCTGACCGATAAGCTGCTCCATAAGTTTCCGCAGAGTGTCCGGTTCGTGGTAGCTTCCGTTTATTTCAGCAGTTATGCGAAGTGCCTCCTGACTTAGCTGGTGCATTTTCAGGTGGATATCTCCGCCGCAGTCGGTATGAGTACCGCCGTTCATAGCGTCCAAAAATTCCTTGTTTGTCATATAATGCCTCCCTGATGTTTTCTATATTATAACACAGTTGCAGCAAAATTACAAATACTTATTTTGCATTAAGTAATATTCATTTTACGAATATTGAACCTGCTTATACAGTTCACCAAAAAAAAATGCCGGTTTACAAGTAATGACTTGCAATTGGCATTGTATCATGCTACAATATACTTGCAGCGTTGATACGAAAAGGTTGCGAGAACAGTTTTCCGTTCGACTGTTCATGACCTTGTAGCACAACCTCGCTTTGTAAACTGATTAGTCAAGTGAAAAAGGTTCTTCGGTATTTGTGCGAAGAACCTTTTTCACATTTAAACCTGAAGTGCATATCTATAAATGCAGTCTATTAAAACAAATAACCCGGAAGAATTGAGACTTCCGGGTTATTTGCGCTTATGAGACTGCGGAGCATGATTTGATGTAGCTGAAAAAGGTGTCCTTGAATGATTTGTATTTAAGCTTGGAAAGAATAGCCTTCTGACCGTTGCACATAGTAATTTCAGAGTTTGAAAACGATGAAACATAGCTGAGATTCACGAAATATGAACGGTTGCTGCGAAAAAACTTAGCAGGGCTGAGTTCGTTTTGCAGCTTTGACATACTCTTTATGTATCTGTATGACTTCTGGAACGTAGTCACAATGCAGTAAACGTTGTCTGCCTGAATATAGATTATGTCATTTTCCGGCACTGAAACGAATTTTTCGCACTCCATATCCTTGACGATTATCTGTCGTGAGCGATTCGGATCGAAAATAAACGAATCCAGTGCCTCATTGAGTTTAACGGTGTCAACTGGCTTTATAAGAAAGCGGTAGGTGTCATATTTCATGCTTTCAAAAACTATGTCAGGAAAACTGCTGACGAAGATGACTTTTGCTGTAACATGGCGTTCACGGAGTTTTTTTACAGTGTCGATACCGCTAAGCTGACCCATACAATAGTCAAGAAAGATCATGTCAAAGGATTCCTGGGAGCAGAGCAAATCAGTTCCGCTTGAAAACTGGCTGATACTGAAATTCAGAGAATGACTGTGGGAATAGGTATCGAGTGCAGAAATAAGTGCCTGCCGAAATATCTTTTCGTCGTCACAAACAGCGATATTCATGTATCAGTTTCCGCTTCCGTTTCCGAAAAGCCATTCCCAGACCCAATCAAAATTGGCACACGCAACAACATTGCATAGAAACATTTTAAATATCCTCCTAATTAGTATTATTGACCTTTTGCTTTTTGTATTATATAACATAATTATTACCAAATCAAGTGTTTACCGGTGAACGGTCGAAAAAATTGTGCAAACGGTAAAGGCAACACCGCACAATTAGATCAGCTAATGTGCGACACAAAATGGTAATATAATTAAACTATCATAACTCCGTAAAGAACAATGTCGGTCGTAACAATGCCGTCGGAAAAGTTCATGCTGAATGAGCCTTCTGATTTAGCGATACACTCTCTGACGTTCTGGATACCATAGCCATGACCGGCATCGGACTTATCGGAAATATCCCTGCCGTTCTGCATTACAGGGGCGGAAACGGCGCTGTTCTGGACTTTTATGAGCAGGTTGGAAGTCATATAGCCTATAAAGATATTGACGTATTTCTCATCGGTCTTTTTTGCGGCTTCAATGGCGTTCTGAAGGATGTTGAAGAAAATTGTACAAAGGTCGAACGATGAGACTTTCATGTTATCTGAGAAATGGCCGGTCAGTTCGATCTTGACGTTACCCGATTTAGCAGCAAGCTGATTGAGGATAGCGTCCACAAGGCAGTTACCGGTATCGAAATTCTTTTTCAGCTTACTGAAATTGTCAGTAAGCTTAGCCAGATAGTCCTCGAATTCCCCGTACTTTTTCTCGTTATACAAAGCGCTCAGGCAGTAAAGGTGATTGCGGATATCATGACGGAAAGCCTTAGTCTCGTTCTCTTTTTCAAGGAGTACCTGGTAGTATTCTTCCTGAGTTTTGAGCATTCTCTGCATCATCAGGTTTTCATTTTTCAGACTTTGGTTAACAGCCATGCCGTTCAGTTGTTTCATCAGTATTATTATAAACACCATACTGCACACACTCAGCGCAATAGCGGTAGGGCGTATGAACTTTTTCTGCATATCGGAGAAAGCGATTATCTGGATAGTGGTGATAAAGAACGTGATCGCCGCACCGCCTACAAGCATCAGTACGGTTTGTGATTTTGAGATATTGTGGGGAAATTCCAGACGTTTTTTCCGTTTGATGATCAGGAAAATGATTATCAGGATAAGCGTTGGCATATTCAGATAGAAGTAAAGCTCATCATATTCCCTCAACCGTTCCACAGAGAGGTGGAAAATGTACATCATTATGCCGTTTATAGCCATATCCAGGATACAGACGTACATATACATTATAAACGACATAAATACCCATTTTTTCTCTTTCAGTATCAGGAAAACGCAGACGATGATCGGGATCGTACTGCTGAACGAGACATTTTTCTCATTGTGGAAGTAGGAATAGACCACTACCAGTACAAGCGATGCAACGGAAACTGTCACCAGTCTCCTGAACGACTTGTACTCAAACCCCAGCAAAAAGAAGAACAGGAGCAATACTTTCAGGTATTCTATAGAATAACTGATAGCATTAAATATCATTATATTCATTAGATAAGTTACCCCCTACATATTAACAGCATTGTTTTTAATATATTCGAGGAAAACTTCCTTGAACTGGCTTTGTTTTCGCCTGGATACCGGAACAGTCAATGATATGCCGTTCATTTCCGCATCGCCCTTGTTGATGCGGCTGACGTATCTCAGAGCCACAAGGAATGACTTGTGAGTCTGGAAGAAATGCTTGCCGGAAAGCTGGGCACACCATTCTTTCAGGGTGGTCTGACTGATGTATACCTTATTCTTCGTGTGGATATACGTTCCGTCACCGAAAGCCTCGATACATATGATATCATTAAGGTCAAGGGTAAGGACTTTGGACTGATACTGTATCACGATTTTTTTGGTATGCATCATTTCCTGTTCTGCGTCAAAAACTGCGCTTTCCAGTTCACTGAGTTTCACGGGTTTATTTATGTAACGAAAAGCCCTTACCTTGAAAGCTTCCTGCATGAATTCTGCGTGCCCGGTGATAAAAACGATATAGTCAGACAGTTTCTTCTCCCTGATCGACCGTGCTGCATCCATTCCAGACATATCCGGCATATCAATATCAAGGAAAACCATATCGTAAGCATTTTTCCCGGAAACGAGTTCGCCGGCGGAAGTAAAAGAGAATATTTCCAGGTTACTTCGCAAAGACAGGAGCATTTTTTTCAGGCTGGATATCATTTCCGGCTCATCGTCACAAATTGCCATTCGCATATCGCACCTCCATTATTTAGGCAACACCGCAATCTCTGTGCGGTGTTGCCTTTACAACTTTATATAGCTATTAAATTATACAACAAAACCGTGAATTTTGCAAGCGTTTTTATGAAATACAGTTGCAATAAGTGAAGAAATATGCTAAAATCATAAGTGTACTAAAATAGTCCATTTTCCGGACGGCTGAAAGGAGCAATTATGAAAAAACTTATACCTATGCTGATTTTTTCAGCGATACTTATGACTGGCTGCAATGGCGGCGAAAATTCCACAACTCCACCAGAATCTGGCATATCATCTGAAGCTGTTACAACTGAGTTTAAAGAAAGCGCTACATCTTCTGCGACGATTTCTGCCACCACCTCAGCCTTGTCTCAGACGGAAACAACTTCCGCACAAACTGCTTCAACCACCTCAGCTTCAGCGAGTGAGAGTACGACTGCGGTAAAGCGGACTACAGTCAAGATAGGCTGGCAGGAATCTGCTTCAACTGACAGTTTTACCACCTCCGCCGCAGATATGAAAGGACTCCCGGCAGATGTGGAAATTCCCGCCGAAGAAACTGAACCAGTCCCGGAATCCAATGAAATACCATCCGATGAGCCAACTTCCGAAAGCGCCAGCATTTCAGTCAACAGCGACGGCACTATTGAATTGCCGATGATTCCGATAGGCTAAAAAAGGAGCAATTATATGTTTGACAAGCGCCTTATGAAGTCATGGTACGCCCAGAAGCAGTTTTCCCGTACCGTACCCTTGAAAAAGTAAGGCGCATGGCTGATGTAAGTGAAGTTTTCCATCAGGTCATCTTCTGCGATCTCGCTCATGTCCCTGCCGTTCAAAATGAAGCGGTCATTCTCCGTTCACTGAAAGAGGAATCTGCCGGAAAGACGGTTGTTTTGGTGTCGCACAGAGCCTCTACCATGCGTATCGCAGATGTGACACATTCCGTGGAAAACGGTAGGTTAAGCTGAAAATATAACGTAATATAGCGAAAAGTCGGTTTCTCAGAAATCGGCTTTTTTTCTTTGAAAAAAACTTGCAATCCGGCAATAGGTGTGATATAATTGTATTATAAAGTTTGCAGATACTAACTATAGGAGAATTCAATGAACTGGGCAAGAACAATATTGGACGGAATCATCATGTGCGTAATTTTTAATGCGGTTGTGGGAATGTTTTTCTTCGTGTTTCCACAGGCTTACAGCAGAATGTTTCCGAAAGGGATCAAAGAAGCGGCAGCGCCATTTGTCAGGAAAAAAGATGTCACGATATTGCGCTTTGTCCTGATACCGCTTTATCTGCTGATGTTCCTGTATATGGCGGTCAGCGCACATCTTGCAGGGACAAGCGGCTTCAAGGCAATGTTCTGGACGGGCTACACCGAGATGATGTTCGTAAACTTTGGAGACTTCTTCCTCCTTGATGTACTTGCGAGAATATACGTCAAGGACAAGGGGCTTATCAGGGGCGCTGAAAATCACCCTGACTGGGAATGGAAGGGCTGGTGGAAACTTGCTGTTCCTGAACACGGCTTTTTCTGGCCATTTCTGTTTTGTCCACTGACCGGGGCTATTGTGGCTGGGATAGGTCAATTGCTGTGATGCGTTTCTAGGGCGTGTTGACACTAATCCTAAATCGCACCTTTTGGCAGAATTTTACGCAT
>CAMOEP010000113.1 GCA_946612185.1 uncultured Ruminococcus sp. | reverse complement strand
TTGCAGGCATAGCTGTCCTGTAAGGGGGTAAGGCGGTAGAGTTTCTGCATCAGCTTGTCGGGGTCAGTGCCACGTTTCAGGTCGATAGCAATTTTCAGACCGTTGATGTCAGTCTCGTCACGGATATAGGATACTTCCCTTATCTTACCGGCTTTTACTAGCTCAACTATCTTGTCGATAATGGCTTCGATAGTGGTGGAATATGGTATCTCAGTGACTTCGATACAGTTGGAGGTCTTGTCGTAGCTGTACTTTGAGCGAACCTTGATGCTTCCCCTGCCTGTCTCGATGACCTTTTTCAGTTCTGCCTCATCGTAGAGCATAAGTCCGCCGCCGGGGAAGTCAGGGCCTTTGAGGGTGCTGAGTATATCATGCTCAGGGTCATTCATAAGTGCGATGGTTGTCTCGCAGACCTCCTGGAGGTTGAACGGGCAGACGTTGCTCGCCATAGATACGGCGATACCGGTATTGGAGTTTACCAGCACTGACGGGAAAGTTACCGGCAGGAGGGTGGGTTCTTGCATGGTATTGTCGTAGTTCGGGACGAAATCAACGGTATCATGGTCGATATCCCGGAAAAGTTCGTTGCATATCTTTTCCAGCTTTACCTCGGTATAACGTGCAGCGGCGAAGTACATCTTGCTGGAATACTGCTTGCCGAAGTTACCCTTGCTGTCGATATACGGGTGCAGCAGTGACTCGTTGCCACGGGTCATACGCACCATAGTCTCATAGATAGCCTGATCGCCGTGGGGGTTGAGTTTCATAGTCTCGCCCACCACGTTTGCGGACTTGGAGCGCTCCTTTTCCGGCGAGAGCAGTCCCCTCTTGTACATCATGTAGAGCAGTTTGCGGTGGGAGGGCTTGAAGCCGTCAATTTCCGGCAATGCACGGGATACGATAACGCTCATGGCGTAGGGCATATAGTTCTTTTTGAGGGTATCGGTGATGCGCTCGTAAGCGACAGTACCAGAACCTTCGATATAAGCTTCGTGCTTGAAAGCCGGTTTCTTTTTCTGTTCGTCTTTTTTCTTTCTTGGCATCGTTTTCTCCTTATGCTATGTCATGAAATGTCGGCAAGGTCAAGGTAATCTGCGCCGTACTGCGAGATATAGTCCTTGCGTCCCTGGAGGTCGTCACCCAGCAGCATCTCGAATACCTCGGCTGACTCGGTGATATCATCGGATGTTACCTTGATAAGACGGCGTGTATCCGGGTTCATGGTGGTAAGGCTCATCATGTCAGGCTCGTTCTCACCAAGACCCTTTGAACGCTGGATAGTGTGCTTCTTATCGCCTATTTCCTCAAGGATACGCTGCTTCTCCTGCTCGGTGTAGGCGAAGTAGGTCTTTTCCTTGGTATTTATCTCGAAAAGGGGTGATTCTGCAATATAGACGTAACCCTGCTCGATAAGGGTAGGAGTCAGGCGGTAGAGCATGGTAAGGATAAGTGTGCGTATCTGGAATCCGTCAACGTCCGCATCGGTACATATTACTATCTTGCTCCAGCGGAAGTTGTCTATATTAAATGTGGAAAGTTCCTTGTTCGCCTTTGAGTCCACCTCAACGCCGCAGCCCAGGACTTTCAGAAGGTCGGTGATTATCTCGCTTTTGAAGATCTTGGTATAGTCGGCTTTCAGGCAGTTGAGTATCTTACCACGGACAGGGATAACTGCCTGAAATTCCGAGTCTCTTGCCAGCTTTACAGAACCCAGCGCAGAGTCACCCTCCACGATGTATATCTCACGCCTTGCAACGTCTTTAGTACGGCAGTCCACGAACTTCTCCACCATATTTGAAAGGTCGATAGTTCCCGACAGCTTCTTCTTCATGTTCTGGCGGGTCTTTTCGGCGTTCTCACGGCTTCGCTTGTTCAGGAGTACCTGTTCAGCGATGCGCTTAGCCTCGTCCGGGTTCTCGATGAAGTAAACTTCAAGCTGATGCTTGAGGAACTCGGTCATTGCCTCATACACGAACTTGTTTGTGATAGCCTTCTTGGTCTGGTTCTCGTAGGAAGTCTGAGTGGAGAACGATGAGGAGATGAGTACCAGACATTCCTCAACGTCGCTGAAATTTATCTTGTTTTCGTTTTTCAGGTAGCCGTTTATGGATTTCAGGTAAGCGTCTATCTGATAGGTGAACGCACGCTTTACCGCTTCCAGAGGTGAACCGCCGTGCTGGAGGTAACTGGAATTGTGGTAGTATTCTGCGATCTTCACCTTGTTTGAGAATGTGAATGCCACATCAAGCTTTACCTTGTATTCCGGCTTATCCGCACGGTCACGGCCCTTTTTCTCGGCGCTCCAGTGCTGGATAGATGTCAGGGCATTTTCGCCCACCAGTTCAGCGACATAGTCAGTAATACCGTTTTCGTAGAAGAACTCAGTTTCGTTGAATCCGCCTGCTTCGTTCTCACTTCTGAAAATAAAGAGGATATTGGGGTTCACGACCGCCTGTCTTTTGAGGATATCGTGGAAATACTCGTCGTCAATGACGATATCGGTGAAAACTTCCAGGTCAGGCTTCCAGCGTGTTTTAGTGCCGGTCTGACGGCGTTTGCATGGTTCTTTGTGCAGACCGCCGATATTCTCGCCCTTTTCAAAGTGGAGGGAATATTTCTGACCGTCACGGACTACCTCAACGTCCATGAATTCGGAGGAATACTGCGTAGCGCACAGACCCAGACCGTTAAGACCCAGGGAGTACTCATAGCTTTCCGCCTCATTACTGTACTTACCGCCGGCATAGAGTTCGCAGTAGACCAGTTCCCAGTTATAGCGCTGTTCGTTGGGGTTGAAGTCAACAGGACAGCCACGTCCGAAGTCCTCGACTTCGATATCATTATTTCTGTAGTGGGTAACTATTATTTTGCTGCCGTATCCGGAACGTGCCTCGTCAATGGAGTTGGAGATGACCTCAAAAACGGAGTGCTTACAGCCGTCCAGACCGTCAGAACCGAATATAACCGCAGGGCGTTTTCTAACTCTGTCAGCGCCCTTGAGCATGGTTATACTCTCGTTGCCGTAATCAACTTTTTTTGCCATATTTCTTTACCTGACCGCCGGAATAGCGGTCGCTCCTTTCTTTCAGGATCTTGCATACTTAGTTATTGTAACACAATTTTCCGGATTTTGCAAGCCCCTATTTTTATATTGTGTCATTTCCGGGACAATGCAGTAGTATTTTCTGTTTTCCGTATAAATGTGGACGACAAGGAGACTAACAATAAACAGAAAAATTAACGTATGACTTAAATAATTCACCAAAATGTAAATAAATTCCTGGGACTTGCTATTTTTTTACAAGTGTGTTATAATGTTAAATGTACTTTTTAAGAAAGGACTTGATATATTGGATCCTCAGAATCTGTTACTGTGCGCCATATCCGCTGCGGCTCTCGATCTGTGCGTGCTGGTACTTATTATATCCGCCTACCGTGAGAAAAGTTCCGCTAAAAAACGTTGGCAGAAAATATCCGCCGATATGGAACTCGTTGAACAGGGCGCTTCCTATCAGCTTACCTGCGACGAGATACTCATAGGCAGACACGCAAGCGCTGATATCCGCCTGTCGGATATGTCGGTATCCCGATACCACGCTATGCTCGGCGTTTCTGACGGCGTGTGGACTATCACTGACCTTGGCTCAAAGTCCGGTACTTTCGTTAACGGCGTTCCTGTCAAGAAAAAGATCCTCCACGAAAATGACATTATTATCATCGGCAGCCGCCGGCTTACCCTGCGCAAAAGGAGGGACACTAAAAAATGAGCAATCCCGTTTCATTCGTCTTTTCATCAGCTTTCGTCATCATCGCTCACGCTGCAATGCTCCTGAACGTCTATTCTTCCGGTCAATTCACCGACGTGAAGGACTTCGCCATACTCGCCGCTGCGGTGGTGGCTATGGACATTGTAGTTACCATACTCATGCTTACTTTCGGTCAGCACGCCCACACCGCCGACTTCATCTTGCTGCTGATACTCGGCGCAAGCGTCATCTTCCAGTCCTGCTTCGGCGGAGTTTCATTCGCTAAAAAGCACTTCATAACCTGCATCGCCGCACTTGCCTCCTGCCGTGTGGGTTACTTGCTTTGCCGGGACTATAAATGGCTTCAAACCAAGAAAAAGTTCATTTGGGCAGCTATCGGTATAATGATGATAGTCATTCTCACCCTCACCGGCAGCCGCAGTATGTGGATAGACCTGGGCTTCATGACTATCCAGCCCTCTGAGTTTATAAAACCTCTGCTGATACTCGCCTGCGCCACCTCCATTCAGGAACAGCAGAACAAGCACAAAATACTCAAATTCGATATAGTTTACGAAAACCTCATTCTTTTCGGCATCGTTGCGGCAGTCTGCCTGCTTCAGTGGTGGTGCAGAGACTTAGGAAGTATCCCCACTTTCGCCGCTATCTATGCTTCCGGATTCCTGCTGAGAATATGCTACCCGAAAGCAAAGTTTTCCACAAAGACGCTTATCTTCGCCGGTGCAGCCGTGGCTGCGGCTGCAGTCGTGGGTATCATGTTCGCTCCCGCTTACGTCAAGGAGCGCCTTTTCGCTGATATCTGGAACGATACCAGCGGCAGCGGCTATCAGCAGACTCAGGCGCTTATCGCTGTTGCGGACGGCGGCTGGTTCGGAAAAGGCCCGGGAAAAGGCGAACTTTGCAATATATTCGCCCACGAAAGCGACATCGTTTTCGCCACTATCAGCGAGGAATGGGGTCTGCTGTTTGCGGTAATGACCGTTCTCATGCTCCTGCTTCTGGTAGCTATTCCTCTGGTAAATCCCCCTCGCTCCTACTTCCACGGTACTATGTGCGCCGGTGTATGCGCTGCGTTCACCGTACAAATGGCGCTGAATATCTTCGGTTCCTGCAACCTTATCCCCTTTACCGGAGTTACTCTGCCGTTCATCGCTGAGGGCGGAAGCTCAATGGCAACAAGCGGATTCATGGCTGGTATGATAGTCGCCGCACAGTCCCCCGTTATCAGGAAGATCAAGCCGAAAAAATCAGCTAAAACAGCTAAGTCCAGGAAGAAAGGTGGTAAAGCTGCATGAAAAGCATCAGACGATGCCTGCATATAATCACTCTGTTCCTCATCGTGTTCATCGCCGGAATGGGCTATCTGGTGTACGTTATCAACCGTGACGCTCCTTTTTATATGATGCACTCCGACCACCTCCAGCTTGGTATGGTCTACGACCGCACCGGCGACGTTCTTTTTGACGGAATGGGCAAGGGTACTTACGAGGACGGTCACTTCCTCGACTTCGGAAACCTTATCGGTGACGAAAAGGGACAGATGGACAATACCCTCGTTGCCAGGAATATCGACAAACTCAATAACTACAGCTTCTCAGAGGGTCTTGTCCGGGAAGGCGGTAAAGCCGCTATCTACACCACTCTCGACCACTACGCTAACCGCCAGGTCTACAACGCTTTCGGCGGTGCTAAGGGCTGCGCTGTTGCGTATAACTACAAGACCGGCGAGGTGCTTGTCTGCACAAGTCTGCCCTCTATCGACGTTACAAAGGGTTACGAGAATGTGGCAGACATGGAGTCCGGCACGCTTATTTCTAAGGTAATGTACGGCACTGTCCCCGGCTCGACCCAGAAAGTCTCCACAGTCCTCTCCGCTCTGGAAATTATGGGCGTGGACGCTCTCTACGCAAAGAGGTTCAGCTGCTCCGGTCAGTACATCAACAAGACCGGCAAGCCTATCGACTGTCACCAGGGGTGGGGTCACGGCGAGCAGGACATTCAGCAGGCGGTGGAAAATAGCTGTAATCCGTTCTTTGCCCAGCTTATAGAGGACGATGATATGCCGCTGGAACAGATAATCGAGAAGTATCGCAGACTTGGCTACGCTGTCAATGACGATAAACCCACTTACTTCGATATCGACGGCATAGACTGCTTCCGTGCGTCTACCACACTTACTGACAAGTACGAATTCAGTACCCAGTGGGGCTGCATCGGTCAGGGAGATACTCTGGTAAGTCCCATGCAGCTTATGATGTGGCAGAGCGCTATCGCAAACGGTACAGGCAAGATGACAATGCCCCGGATAATCGACCGTGTTTCAGACGTTTACGGCGATATCTCCTCCGTCAGCACTGTAGAGTTCAGCGAGGAGATTTTCTCCCCCTCCTCCGCTTCCACAATGAAGCAGATCCTCCTCACCAACGGCGCAAACCACTACCAGTACTCCATTCCCGGCTTCACAGTCGGAATAAAGAGCGGTACTGCCCAGGTCAAGGAGGGCGCTGAGGAAAACGCCCTGCTGGTTGGATTCGTTGACGACCAGCGCAAGCCAATTGCGTTCTGTGTGCTGCTGGAAAACAAGTACAGCACTCCAGTCACCGCTGAGGGCATAGTTACTACACTCCTCAACTCATTAGGATAAAGCAAAACCGGCAGAGCTGATACTCTGCCGGTTTTTTATGGAGATGAAGGAAAATGTGTCCTTTCGGGGTTGTCTGAACTCGTGCCTGTTCTTATGCGATAGCTGCGCCGATTGCGATTAAACCTGTCATAGTTTCTTAACCTCCTGTGGTTCTGTGAAATCGTCGATGCGTCCGGCCATGCCCGGGGACATGTCTGCCCGCTCTGCCTGTTCACACCGGCTGAAAAAATGATTCAATGAATGAGCCGAACGACCTCCGGTCGCTGTCTTTATACAGTTTCCTCAGACCGGGAAAAGTCGTCCCTCTCCTTTGCGGAAGCATTCTGAATCCCAGGAATGCCTCCTCCGTGTCAGGACTGCGTACTTATTCTTCCTCCTCGATTGCCTCATGGATATAAAGCGATGACAGGAAACAGAATACATACGCCTGAAGGAGCCCGTCAAAGATGTCGAAATACGCGCTGGCTGCCAGCGGTACTACGGCAGGAACGACATAGATGATCAGTTCCATGATGATG
>CAMOEP010000112.1 GCA_946612185.1 uncultured Ruminococcus sp. | reverse complement strand
TCGGTCTGCTTTCCACACACTCACGCTACCACGGCAACAGTTCCTACAGAGTGCCATGGAATTTCGACGAGGAAAGCTGCGACGTTTCCAGACATTTCGTAAAACTCAAGGGAAAACTCATGCCCTACCTGTACGCAAACGCCGTAAAGACCCACAAGACCGGCGTTCCTATGATGAGGGCAATGGTGGTTGACTTCTCCTATGACCGTGCCGCACTGACTGTTGATACACAGTATATGCTTGGTGAGAACCTGCTGGTCGCACCCGTATTCTCCGAGGACGGAAACTGCGATTTCTACCTGCCCACCGGCGGTATCTGGACTGATATCCAGACCGGCGAGGAACTTGAAGGCGGTAACTGGTACTCAAAGAAGTACGACTACTTTGGTATGCCGCTCTACGCAAAGCCTGATTCTATCATAGTTTACGGCGATTTCGGCAAGAGTGTGGTGTACGACTATGCTGAGAATATGACTATCAAGGTCTACGGCATTGCTGACGGTCACTCCGCAAGCGCTGAGGTTTACGACAAGGACGCAAACCTTGCAGCAAGCATCAATGCTTCACGCAGCGGCAATACCCTGACTGTCACTGTAACATTCAACGGCGATGAAAAGCCATTCACCGTGGAAAGTTCACAGGGACTTGAAGTCAATATAATTAAAATGTAAATCCTTTCTCCCACTATCCCTATTTTCCGGACGGTGGGAGAATTTTTTCAAGCTGCGTCAGCTTCAAGCTGAGCCAGCTTGACCGCCCCCACGTTGCCGCTCGTTAACTCGCTCACTTTGGCAGAACATCGCATTTTGCCGTCGCTCAACCTTGTTTGTACTGGTACAGAGTTCTCCGGGCAAATTGTAAAACATCAAAAATACAGAATTACTTGAATAGAACTATGTACCAAGGAAAATACGGTTGAGCGACGGCAAAAGTACTGTTTCTAAAAAAGTAAGCGAGTTCACGAGCGGCAACGTGGGGGCGGTCAAGCTGGCTCAGCTTGCGCTCAACCTTGTTTGTACTGGTACAGAGTTCTCCGGACAAATTGTAAAACATCAAAAATACAGAATTACTTGAATAGAACTATGTACCAAGGAAAATACGGTTGAGCGACGGAAAAAGTACTGTTTCTGTCAAAGTAAGCGAGTTTACGAGCGGCAACGTGGGGGCGGTCAAGCTGGCTCAGCTTGAAAAAATTTGTCTTGCTATTTTTAACGAAGTGTGTTATAATAGGTGTGTATTTTTTATGAATGGAGTGTATGCCATGGATCTTAACAGAACCGAACCTTTCAAAGGCGTGGCTCTTACTACTATTATAGACCATAAATTCAAAACAAGCTGCCTCTCCCTCCGCTTCATTTCCAAGCTCGATGAGGTGCGCTCTACCGCCAATGCACTGGCTTTCAGGATAATCTCCGATTCCAACAGCACATTCCCCGATAATGTCTCTTTCAGCAGCGCCCTGGACGAACTGTACGGCGCTTCCGTTTCTTCAAATACCTACAAGGGCGGTGATGTGCAAATTTGCAGCATCGGCGCTTCCTGGATAGATAATAAGTACGCTTTCGGCGGCGAGGACGTTGCCGGAGGTACTCTCGATATCCTCCGCAATTGCCTGCTAAGCCCTGCGCTGGATGGCGACGGTTTCAATAAGGATAACTTCCGCCTCGCCCGCCGTGACGAACTGGACGACATTAACGCTATCATAAATAACAAACGCTCCTACGCCATAAGCAAGGCTCATTCCCTGGCTTTCCAGGGCGAACCGGCGGCGATAAGGGCTACTATAAAAGGCGTTTCCGCTGTAACTCCACAGTCCGCCCTGGAAGCTTTCAGATACCTTTTGAAAACCGCAAGAGTCGAGGCTTTCTACTGCTCCAGTGTCCCGGACAGCCGGATAGAGTCCATGATAACTGAGATATTCTCCGCCTCCGGACGTGACTATCAGGACGATATAAAGTTCCGCAGCAAAAGCCCCATAAAGCCGGAAACTGCGTACAAAACTGAAACTATGGATATCCGGCAATGCAAAATGGTCATGACCTTCAAGACCGATTCGGACGATATCGACGCTCTGAAAGTGCTGAGTATTATCCTGGGCGAAACTCCTGTGTCACGTTTCTTCCGGATAATCCGTGAACAGCAAAGCCTTTGCTACTACTGCTCCAGCTACTCTGATAACCTGAAAAACGTCATCGTCGCAGACTGCGGAATAGAGTACGAGAATATCAGCCGGGTTCGGGAGAGTATCCTTTCCCAGATCGAGGACATAGGGAGCGGTAATATCTCCGACGAGGAACTTGAAAATGCTATGATGCTTCTGGAAAACTCCTTTGAGAGTACCGGCGATTCTCCCGGTTCACTTATCGGCTGGTACTTCGACTGCGTTTTCGATCAGTCGTTCCGCTCCCCTGCTGACGCTATAAAGGACTACCGCCTTGTGAATAAAGCACGGCTCGTTCAGATGGCTCGCTCGCTGAAACTGGACAGCGTTTTCACTCTCAGCGGCAAGGAGGACGGCTGCAATGAATAGAAATATTATCCGTAACGATATCACCGGTGACAAAATAATACGCCTCACCTCCCCTTCCGGGCTTGATATCTATGTGTGCGAAATGCCGGGATTCAGCTCCGTGACTGCTTACTTTGCAGCAAGGTACGGCTCGGTGAACACCTGCTTCAAAACTGCCGGTGACAGCGAGTTTACTGCCGTTCCGGAGGGCATCGCCCATTACCTTGAACATAAGCTTTTCGAGAACGAGGACTGCCACGCCTTTGAGAAGTACTCCCAGATAGGCGCTTCCGGAAACGCATTCACCGGATTCGACATCACCGCCTACACATTCACCTGCTCCAAAAACTGGCAGGAGGCTCTGCGAATACTCATCGGTCTTGTGCAGACACCCTACTTCACCGAGGAAAACGTCGCCAAGGAACAGGGTATCATCGCTCAGGAGATAAAAATGGGCAGCGACGACCCTATCCGCAAAAGTTCATTCGCCCTTCTGGAAGCGATGTACACCAATAACCCCGTCCGCATCGACCAGGGCGGTACGATAGAGAGTATCGCAAAGATAACCCCGGAACTGCTCTACAAGTGCTATGACGCTTTCTATAACCCTGGGAATATGTTCCTGGTCATCGCCGGTAACGTCACCGCCGACCAGGTGGAGGAAATATGCGGAGAGTGTCTTGCTCCCGGCTCTGACAACGGTCTGGAAACCGCTTTCCCTGATGAACCGGATACAGTCAGGGAGGAACTTGTCCGGCTGAAACTCCCCGTGGGAAACACATTCTTCCGCATGGGCTTCAAGTGCGCCCCTTGCAGCGGAAAACAGCAGCTTAAAAAGAATATCACCGGCGGTATGCTCTGCGACCTGCTTGTTGCAAGTTCCTCCGGCTTCTACCGGAAACTCCACGGCGACGGTCTTGTGAACTCCACATTCCGGGGCGATATCCTCTCAGGAAACGGCTTCTGGACACTCACCCTCACAAGCGAAACTGACCAGCCCGAAAAAGTATGCCAGCTTATCCTTGAGGAACTGGAGCGCTGGAAGTCACAGGGAATTGATAAGGCACTTTTCAGCAGTATCAAAAAAGCTATCTACGGCGATATGGTATACACTCTCAACAACGTTGACAGAACAGCTTCTCTGCTCCTTAACAACGCTTTTCTGAACGTTTCACCATACGAGGATATGAAACTTATATCCGGACTGACTGAGGAGGATATCCTGGAACTTGCAGGAGAACTTACCACACCGGGCAGAAGCAGTATAGTTATAGTAGAAGGAGGCATGAACAATGACAACAGTTGACAAAATCACCGAACTTAATACGATATCCTTCCCGAAAATAGGGATAGAATTCAGCATCGACCCTACCGCATTCACAGTATTCGGTATCGGAATACAGTGGTACGGTATCCTGATAGTGCTTGGACTGGTACTTGCTATGTGCTATGTACTGCCAAAAATGCACCGCTTCGGCATCGACCCGGATAAGGGCATCGACGCTATAATCGGCGGAGTTATCGGCGGTCTTATAGGCGCAAGAGTTTACTATGTGGCTTTGCGCTGGGACGAATACAAGGGCAATATCAAGGAGATACTGAACACCAGAAACGGCGGCCTTGCCATTTACGGCGGTATCATCGGCGCTCTGACAGTCGGGCTTA
Source organism: uncultured Ruminococcus sp. (assembly GCA_946612185.1). Classification (GTDB taxonomy): domain Bacteria; phylum Bacillota; class Clostridia; order Oscillospirales; family Ruminococcaceae; genus Ruminococcus. The sequence goes on along the minus strand of CAMOEP010000112.1, from coordinate 2,773 downwards.
TCATATGCAGGATAAAGAAAATAAAAATGCTCCCTATGCTGGACATTACCGTTATCGGTCTGCTTATCGGTCAGGGAATCGGACGCTGGGGAAACTTCGTCAATCAGGAGGCGTTCGGCACTAATACCGACAGCATCTTCGGCATGACCGGCGGACGTATCCAGGCTACCATACTCCGCCAATCCGCATACATGGACGGCACTATGCAGGGCGTAAGCGAACAGTACGCCGTTCACCCCTGTTTCCTCTATGAGTCATTCTGGTGTCTGCTGGGATTCGTTTTCCTGGCACTCTGGTCAAGGCGCAGAAAGTACGACGGTCAGCTTCTTCTTATGTACATGGCTTGGTACGGCGGTGAACGATTCATAGTGGAAGGACTTCGCACAGACAGCCTGACCATCGGAAATATCAGAGTATCTCAGGCACTCTCCGCAATAATCTTCGTCACTTCCGTGATACTCCAGATAATCATGGCTTCAAAGGTACGCCGTGACCCGGAAAGTTACGTCCTCTACGCAAGTACCGAGGAATCTCTTAAAATGATCGAGGAAGCCCGCAGAAAGCGCATGGGACTTGCTACAAAAGAGGAGATCGCAATGGGTACTGACGACGATGACGACATCGGTATCCTCCCTGACGAGGACGATGAGGACGACGATACCAGTACCCTCCCCGACAAGGACGATAACGCTGAAGATGCAGCGGAGGAAGTTCAGGAAACCGCTGCGGATGCGGCTGAAAAAGTCCAGGATACTGCGGCAGAAGAAGTTCACGATACTATTACAGATACAGCGGAGGATATCGCTGATACTGTAAAAGATACCGCTGAAAATGAAGAAGTTCACGATACTATTACAGTTGCAGCAGAGGATATCGCTGATACTGTAACAGATACCGCTGAATATGCGGAAGATAAATATGAAGTACTGGCTGAGCAGGTGGACGAGCGTCTTACCGGCGGAAGCCGTAATAATCACAGCAAGAAAAAGAAACACAAATAACGGAGGTATTTACTATGGCACAGATCATCGACGGAAAAGCAGTTTCCGCAAGCGTTAAGGCTGAGGTCGCAGCACAGGCTGCACAGCTCAAAGAGGAAAAGGGACTGGAAGTAGGTCTTGCAGTCGTTATCGTCGGCAATGACCCGGCTTCAAGAGTCTATGTCAACAACAAAAAGAAGGCTTGCGAAGCTGTTGGCTTCAAGTCATTCGAGTACGCTCTCCCTGAGGAGACTACTCAGGAGGAACTCCTTGCACTGGTTGAAAAACTCAACAAGGACAAGTCCGTAAACGGTATCCTGGTACAGCTTCCTGTACCCAGGCACATTGACGAGAAGGCTATAATCAACGCTATCTCCCCTGATAAGGACGTTGACGCTTTCCACCCTGTAAACGTGGGCAAGATAATGATCGGTGAGTACTCCTTCCTCCCCTGCACTCCTGCCGGAGTTATGCGCCTTATCGAAAGCACAGGCGTTGACATCACCGGCAAGCAGTGCGTAGTTATCGGCAGAAGCAATATCGTTGGCAAGCCCCAGGCTATGCTGCTTCTCCAGAAGAACGGTACAGTTACTATCTGCCACTCAAAGACTAAGAACCTGAAGGAGATCTGCCTGGGCGCTGATATTCTGGTAGTTGCTATCGGCAGGGCTAAGTTCGTTACCGGAGATATGATAAAGGAAGGCGCTGTCGTTATCGACGTTGGTATGGACAGAGATGAAAACGGCAAGCTTTGCGGCGATGTTGACTTCGAGTCCGCTGAGAAGGTCGCCGGCTACATCACTCCCGTTCCCGGCGGTGTTGGCCCTATGACCATTGCCATGCTCATGAAAAATACCCTCACAGCAGCTATGCAGCAGAATGGCTTGATGTAAGGATCACGAATCTAAGCCCCCTTAACTTCTCGATTTTTCGGGAAGTTAAGGGGGCTGGTTTTTTATAAAATGTTATTCAGTATTAAAGTGATTTACCAAGCTTGTAAGCCTGCTCAGGGTAATTAGTTTTCTTGAGCATATCCAGGGTCATGCAGTTCACGCCTACAACAGTACCGGCAATGTCCCAGCCCAGGAAGTTCGTCATGCCCTTGAATGACGCAATAGCACCGTCAGCAGACTCCATAGTATCATCAGCCATTGTGAGCATCAGAACAGCCTTCTTGTTGTCGTGGAGAAGCGCATCATTGGCGTAGAATCTGTCAATAACTGCCTTTAACTGTGCATTGATATCGTAGTAGTAAATAGGAGAGACTAAGGCAATAACATCGGCTTCCAGCAGATGAGGGTTAAGTTCTCTCATGTCGTCCTTGAAGGTACAGACAGGTGAACTGCCGTGACATTTCTCACAGGCGATACAAGGGTGAACGTCCTTAAACGCTGCATCGAAGCGGAAGATCTCATGACCTGCTTCCTGAGCGCCTTTAATGAACTGCTCGGTCAGATATGCGGTAGTACCATTTTTGTGGGCACTTCCTGTAATGATTACGACTTTCATAGTGGGATTCCTCCTTAGAATTAAGTGGTAAATGTTGAAAAATACCGTCTATATTAACAGTATACCACATATTATCTAAAATTGCAAGTGGATTTAAGGATATTTCAGGGCAGCAGTATTGGCTTTTTGGGAATTATTTAAGTCGCACGTTACTTTTTTATTTATTATTAGTCTCCATGACGTTCTGCCAAAGGGGACAACCCAAGGGTGAAAAGGGGGAGGGACAAATTAAACCCGACAAAAATCGGCATTCCCTCCCCCTTTTCCCCCTTAGGTTTTCCCCT
>CAMOEP010000111.1 GCA_946612185.1 uncultured Ruminococcus sp. | reverse complement strand
AAATGCTGAAAACCACCTGCATAAACACTACCGTTATCGACAGCGATTGCGCAGTAATGGAGATGTACGGAAAAAACGGCAAAAAGGCGGACACTTTCGCTATGGGGCGAGCTGACGATTATTTTGGTGATGATATATCTCTGCCGTCAGAAAAAGTGTGGAAGCCGTTTCTGGCGGAGGGTATGACATGGGAGCAGCTTTGCATTATTCTCAACAACAGCGAAAACTATACTTTCGTTGAGAATTGCTTATCAGAACTTGCACCGATCATCGGCATGGACGACAGCAATATATTATTCAGTGCGGAAGATGCCGAGGAGAACGACGAGCAGACTGTTTTCCTGAATTTCAAAAAGGCAAGACCTGCGATAATTATGACTATCGCAGGCAAAGAGGTAAAGCCGCAGAAGCCCCTGACCTTAAATGCTGCGTTCAAGGAAATTGTCGGAAATGCACTTGAACCCTTTGGATTTAAGGTCATCAAAGGGCGGTATCCTTACATCGTAAGAGTTATAAATAACGAGATACTGCACATCATTACATTTCGTACAGAAAGTCCGGATTATTCTGAAGGAGACAAGGCTTTTGCAATAATGGGAGGTATCGCTACTGTATATCGAAAGAAGATCACTTTAGATCAAAGCCCGATAAAGAATTACATATGGTTCAATTATATGTTTGATTTTTACAATGCACTTGCAGAGGAGAGGGACACTAATATAATTGGTCAGCTTTTCAAATCGTGTTACTATTCTGACAAACCTGAGTCACTCATATCTGCTATGAACAAAGGTGCTGTAAATCTGATAAAATACGCATTGCCGGTAATGAACAAAATCAATGATATTGATTCAAGTCTGGACTATATGCGAGAATTCAAAAAGCCGTGCAATCCAAGGCAATGCGAAAAAATATGCACATATTATCCAGATGAAGACGAAGCTTTTCTTTATTTCCTGTCTGAATCCTGGCAGGATAAACAGCCGGAGTTCCTGAATGAATTCATTAACAATTCCGGTTTCCATGAATGGGTAACAGCAGAACTTGAAAGACGCAAAGCTGAAAATCTGGAAATACTGAAAGGGTATGGAATAATCAGCGATTAAAAATATCCCCGGAACTTCGTACATATACATAAAAACAAGCCGTGCCTTTTGTCACTTCCGACAAAGACACGGCTTTCGTTATATTATGACTTGCAGCAGTAAAAGCGGTATCAGCAGTCCCACGCTCACTTCCGTGAACACCAGCATATATCTGCCCGACTGCGCTCCCTCGGACTGGCGGTAAAACTGGAACGAGATAAGGCTCGCCAGGGATGCGATTATCGTGCCAAGTCCGCCAATGTCTACGCCCAGCAGAAGCGCCGTTCCGTTGTCCGTGAACCCCGACAGCATTACCGCCGCCGGCACGTTGCTTATCACCTGCGACAAAAGCACTGATACGACCAGTTCCCTGCCGCTGAGTATCCCGGAGAAAAACTCCCGGACTGCCTCTATCCTTGCGATGTTTCCAACGAATATGAAAAAGCATACGAACGTGGCAAGAAGCGCATAGTCCACCTTCGCAAGTATTTTCCGGTCGAATATAAGGCAGATCACTACTGCCGCTCCCAGGCACACAAGGTCTGGCACGACCCGAAGCACCGTCAGCAGACACATGAGGAAAAGCCCTGCAAATCCCCCAAGCTTTACCTTGTCGATACTGCCGCCGGACTGCTCCGCTCCGGGACAGTCTTTGTCCGGCAAAAGCAAGGTCATTGCCAGAAGCAGTACCAGGCTCAGCACGCCGCTTGGCAGCATGGTTTTCAGGAATATCAGCGGTGTCAGCTTGTAGGTGTCGTACAGGAACAGGTTTTGCGGATTACCCACCGGCGTGAGCATACTGCCCATGTTCGCCGCTGCGGTTTCAAGTACTATGGTCAGTATCCGGCTCTTTTCGTCCTTTATCCCGCTGAAAACCAGTATCGTAAGCGGCACAAATGTTATGAGCGCCACGTCGTTGGTAACAAGCATTGACGAGAAAAAGTTAAGCAGTGTGAATACCACCGCAAGCCGGCGGACTGTTCCGGCTTTCCGGAGCATTATGTCGGTTATCCTGCCAAATACTCCGGCGCTGCGAAGTCCGGCTACCGCTGCCATAAGTCCGAAAAGCTGTATGAGGACTGTTCGGTTTATGTACCCGGCGTAGTCTGCGTCCGGCGGCACGACAAATACCGTTACCAGCGCCGCTATGAACGCTATCACCAGTACCGGCTGGCTTTTTATGAATTTCAGCATACGTCCCCTGCCTTTCTGTCATATACGCAAAAGCGCAGGCGAAGTTCCGGACACTCCTGAAAGCTTGTAAGGCTGAAAACTGCCGGGTCTATTTCCGGGAAATAGGTATCGCCGTGGTAGTCGTCGTACAGTTCAGTCAGGTAGATGCGGTCTGCTATGCCCATTCCCTCGGCGTATATCCTGCCGCCGCCTATGAGAAATATCTCGCTGCGCCACTCGTCGGAATTCGCCGCTTTACGGGCTTTTTCTATGGCTTCTTCAAGGCTCGCTGCACTTTCCGCCGGAACGCTTCCGGAAGTCACCACGATATTGTACCGCCCCGGCAATGGTCTGCCGATACTCTCAAACGTCCTGCGCCCCATTATAACCGAGCTGCCGGTCGTCACTTTCCGGAAATGCGCCAGATCCTCCGGAATATTCCACGGTATGCCGCCGCCTGCGCCGATAACTCCCGACGCTGATACGGCTGCTATCATGCTTATCATTTTGCCTTGACCTCCCTCAGAAGTTCCCTGACTGTCTTTCCGAAAACCGGGTGACGATAGTCCGGGGCTATCTGCGCAAGGGGCGCAAGAACAAAGTTCCGGTTGTGCATATCCGCATGAGGTATGATAAGGTCAGGGTCATTCATTGTTATATCGTCGTAGAAGATTATGTCAAGGTCAAGTGTTCGGGGACCCCAGTGTATCTCACGTTTCCTGCCGGCTTCGTTCTCGATGTCGTGGAGCAGGTCAAGGAGTCCGTGGGGGGAGAGTATGGTCTTGCATATGGCTGCGCCGTTGAGGAAGTCGCTCTGGTCGGTGTAGCCGTAGGGCTTGGTGACCATTAGCTGCGAGGGCAGGAGATTCTTGATATATGGCGAATTTTCCAGCGCATTTATTGCCCCGGTTATATATCCACGGCTGTCGCCAATGTTCGACCCGAACGCAATAACGGCTGTATGCCAGCTTCGTTCTATCCGGACGGACACCGACCGGAATTCCATTGGAACAGGAGCTTCCGGCTTGCGTATCTCCACTTCTATCTTCTCCACAAGGCTGAAATTACTAAGAACTGCCGTGGCGACTGCCTGGGCTGCTGTCTCGATGAGCTTGTAGGTATTCTCGGTCATGACCTTCCGGATAAGCAGGCTGACGCTGCCGTAGTCCACTGAATCCTCCAGGCTGTCGTGTATACCGGCACGCTCTGTGTCAACATACATCACAGCGCTCCCGTAGAAGTTCTGACCGTTTATGTTCTCATGCTCGAAAACGCCGTGACGGGCAAATATTTTCAGGTCGTCAATACAGATCTTATCCAATTTTTACTCCTTCCATTATCGCCTGGGTCATGCGGACTGCTCTTGAATTGGCAGCGATATCGTGTACACGCAGGAACGATGCGCCTTTCATCACTCCCATGACGCTTGTGGCGATAGTTCCCTCAACACGCTCATCTGACGGCAGGTCAAGGGTAAGTCCGATCACCGATTTACGGGAAGTTCCCAGAAGTACAGGGAATCCAAGCTTGCGCTTGAACTCGTTAAGGCGGCGGATGGCTTCAAGGTTCTGCTCATAGCTTTTTGCAAATCCCACACCGGGGTCGAGTATTATCCGGCTTTCGTCGATACCTGCGGCGAGGGCGATGTCAACGGTCTTTTGCATATCCGAGATCATGTCCTGGAAGAAATTGCGGTAGTCGGTATCGTGACGGTTGTGCATAAGACAGCAGGCAACACCGGTTTTCGCTATCAGCTCCGCCATTTCGCCGCTGTCCCAGCGCAGTCCCCAGATATCGTTTATAAGGTCTGCACCGGCTTCGATACCGGCTTCAGCCACCGTATGCTTGTAAGTGTCCAGGGAAACCGGCACGTCAAAGCGCTCCTTGACTGCGGAGATCACCGGCGCTGTACGGCTTATCTCCTCCTCGTCGCTTACGGGAGTGTAGCCCGGTCGGGTGGACTCGCCGCCGATGTCGAGAATATCCATGCCCTCTTTCATCATCTGCTCAGTCCGGAAAAGTGCCTTGTCTATCTCGTTGTACTTTCCGCCGTCCGAGAACGAATCCGGCGTAACGTTAAGTATTCCCATGATGAAGCAGCCCTTGTCAGTATCAAAATTTCTATTTCCTATAAGCATTTTCTACACCTCTATCTTCATATTTCGTTTATTCATGCTCCAGTTGCACTCGCTCTGCGCAGGGCAGGCAAAACACAGCCGGGACTTCTTGTCCGCAATGCAGAAGATACCTTCCACAGTATCCTCTCCGCCGCCTTTCCTGTGCGATGCCACAAGCCGGAGTATCTCCTGCGTTTTTTCCTCGTCACAGTCCACCTGCCGGAGTATTTCCTCCGCTATTATGCACCCGGCTTCGTCGTGGGGAGTCCCGTCGGTATACTGTGCCGCCCTGCCGATGTCGTGCAGCAGGGAGGCGGAGTATATCACGTCAGCGTCGGCGCTTATTCCCCTTTCCCGGCACAGGATAAGCGCTATCCTTGCGGTGTCGAGCAGGTGAGGCAGGCTGTGTCCGCAGAATATCCGCCCTTTTTCCAGATTCTCTATCTGGCTGAGTGTTGCGCAGAACAACTCATTTCTGAGTATCCTGTTAGTCAGTTCAAGTTCCATTTTATCCTTCCTTTAATACATCATCATGCTGTATCGCAGAACCGATTCACCCTAAAATTATACCACGGAATCCCCCGAAACGCAAGTGCAACAGCATAATTATTCTCCCGCAAGTCAACATATATACAGATTTTACAGAATTACTCTTGACTATGCAAAGATTATTTGCTATAATGTTATCATATATTTATAAAGGAGTGTTAAATAATGGGTCTGCATATTCGTAAAGACATTAAACTTGGTAAACTGGTCAAGATCAATGCCAATAAGAAAAATCCAAGTCTTACAATCGGTGGCAAAAAACTCAAACTTACTGTTAGCAGCAAGAAAGTCACCGCTTCACTACCCGGTACAGGTATCTCCTATGATGCCAGGCTGGACGGCAAGAAAAAGAAGTAGGTGAATTTATGGAAAAACAAATCTCCAGCGTCATTTCCCAGGCGATAGACTCCGGACAGGCTATAGGCGCTTCCTGTCTGGTTTTCAAGGGCGATGATGAACTTTACTCAGGCGCTTTCGGATTTGCTGACAGGGAAACTGGTATCCCCATGAGCCGCAGCACCATCTGCCGCCTGTTCTCCCTCTCTAAACCTATCACATCGGCGGCGGCGATGATACTCATGGACAAGGGTCTGCTCCGCCCGGATATGCTCCTGAAAGAGGTTTTCCCGGAGTTCTCCGAAATGGTCTGCCTGGACAACTCAGGCGAAGTGACTGCGTGCCGCAATGATATCACCATTCTTCATCTGCTGACCATGACCTCCGGGCTGTGCTACGCCAATAACTTCAATAAGGCGGTATGCTCCTCCGGTAAACTTTTCGACCAGATCATCGAGCGGCAGGAAAATGGTACTGATATGACCACCAATGAATTTGCCCGGAATTCCGGCGATCTTATCCTCGCCTTTGAACCCGGCACCCGCTGGGACTACGGCATCTCCGCCGACATCATGGGCGCTGTTATCGAGAAACTCTCCGGTATGCGCTACAGCGATTTCCTCCGGGTGAATATCTTCGAGCCGCTTGGTATGAATGATACCGGATTCTTCGTGCCGGAGGACAAGCGCTCTCGTTTCGCTGCCCTTTATAACTGGAAGGACGGCACTCTTACCGCTGACCATAATAATTACCTGGGTCTGACTGACTACACCCGTCCCCCGGCTTTCGAGTCCGGCGGCGCAGGGCTTGTGTCCACTATCGACGACTACTCCCGCTTCGCAAGATGCCTGACAAACGGCGGCGAGTTTCAGGGAGTAAGGCTTATGAGCGAAAAGGCGTTTCAGTTCATGACCTCTCCTCGGCTCACAAGTGAACAAAATGCCCTCTGGGACAGACTTTCCGGCTATAATTACGGCTGCTTCGTCCGCATCATGACCGATCCTGACATTGCCCAGATCAAGACCGGCATGGGTGAGCTTGGCTGGGACGGCTGGACGGGTACTTACTTCTCCGCCGACCCCGTAACCGGCATAACTACCCTCTACTTTACCCAGATAGCCGGCGCTGGTACGACCTGGCAGGCGGCTGAAATGAACCGCATCGTCTACGACTGCCTTGTGCGCAAGTAAACCACCAGCCACTTTCGGCATATAATAAATGAGGATTGCCTCACTCCATGCTGAAAGGAAGATCTCTATGCCAAAGGTATTTTTAAGTCCCTCCACTCAGGAGTGGAATCAGTACGCTACTGACGGCAATGAGGAGCTTTACATGAACCTCCTCGCTGACCGCCTTGAACCTTATCTGCGCTCCTGCGGTATCCGATTCGTTCGCAATGACCCGGAACGGAATGTGCAGGGCGCTATTGCGGATTCAAACGCCGGGACGTATGACGTTCACCTGGCGCTCCACTCAAATGCCGCTCCTGAAAGTCTCGCCGGAAAACTCAGAGGTATCGACATCTATTTCGCCCCCTCAAGTCAGTCCAGCGAACGGCTTGCCAATATCATCGCCAATAACCTCAAAAGCATCTACCCCCTCCCCGACAAGGTAAGGGCTGTTCCCACTTACACGCTGGGGGAGGTTCTGCGGACTAAGGCTGTGGCTGTTCTGTGCGAGATCGGCTACCACGACAACTTCGCTGACGAGGCGTGGCTGAAAAGTAACCTGGTAAATATCGCA
>CAMOEP010000110.1 GCA_946612185.1 uncultured Ruminococcus sp. | reverse complement strand
CTGGCCCAACTCAGCTTACTACAACTGAGACAACCACCACAACATCTGAGACAACAACTACAACAACTTCCACAACAACTACAACCGAGGAGACTACCACTACTACATCTACAACCTCCGAGGAAACAACTACAACAACCACCACCACAACAACTACTACAACTTCTACTACTACAACTACAACAACCACCACCACAACAACTACTACAACTTCTACTACTACAACTACAACAACCACAACAACCACAACAACAACTACTACAACAACTACTACAACTACCACAACCACAACCACAACAACTGAAACCACAACCGCAACAACTCAGACAACTGCTGGCCCAACTCAGCTTACTACAACTGAGACAACTACCACAACATCTGAGACAACTACTACAACAACAACTTCTACTACAACAACTACAACTACAACCACAACCACAACTTCCACAACCACTGAGACTACTACCGAGGTCACTACCACTACAGTCGTTGTTGATGTAACTATCAGCAAGCAGGATATCTTCGGCGGCGAGATCGAGGGCGCTAAGCTTACTCTCACCGGTAATGATTCCCAGGGCGGCGATGTTACCTTCAATACCTCTGATGTAGTTCTTGGTCAGGGCGCTGAACTGGTTTCCACTGGCAGCACTAATGAGCTGACTTGGATCTCCGGCAAGGAGTCTACCATTATCAAGAACCTGGGCAACGGTACTTACACCCTCCATGAGGTTGCTGCTCCCAGCGGTTACGAAGTAACTACCGATATCACATTCACTATCGAAGACGGAAATGTTACCGGCAAGAACGTTACAAGCAGCACAGTTACTATGACTGATGACTACAAGTATACTGACGTTGAGATCAGTAAGGCTAACGTATTCAGCGATGAGATCGCTGGCGCTCAGCTTACTTTGACCGGTACTGACTTCACAGGCAATGAGATCGAGTTCTACCTGGCTGACGTTAAACTCGGAAACGGCGCAGAGCTTATCTCTACTGCAAACGGAACTACTCTTGAGTGGACTTCCGGTACATCTTCAACTCTCATAAGAAGCCTGATCGACGGCGAGTATGTCCTCCATGAGGTCGCTGCTCCCGACGGCTACCAGGTTACAACCGATATCAGATTCACTATCCAGAACGGTGAGGTCATCGGCACAACTGATAACAAGATCACTATGATTGACACCATGACCGGCGAGGCTGAGATCAGCAAGTCCAACGTTTTCGGTGACGAGATCAAGGGCGCTCAGCTCAGACTTACTGGTAAGGATTCAGAAGGCAGCGATATCACATTCGATATGAACAATGTTGTTCTTGGTAAGGAAGCAGTTCTGAAGACTTCCGAGAACGGCACTGAGATCATCTGGACTTCCGGCAGCACATCAACTGTTGTGAAGAATCTGGTTGACGGTACTTATGTACTCCACGAAGTTGCTGCTCCTAACGGCTATGAAGTAACAACTGATATTACTTTCACAGTACAGGGCGGACAGCTTTCAGGCGGTTCAGAAGTAACTTCCAACACAGTTACAATGAACGACGACTTCAAGAAGACTGACGTTAATATCAGCAAGGCTAATATATTCAGCGAGGAGATCGCAGGTGCAACTCTGACCCTCACAGGTACAGACCTGACAGGCAGAACAGTTACATTCACAGGCGAACAGGTTACTCTGGGTACAGGCGCTGAGCTGACAGGCACAGGCGACAAGCTTACATTCATCTCCGGCAGCACTTCAACCAATATCAGCGGACTTACAGACGGTACTTATGTACTCCACGAAGTTGCAGCTCCTAACGGCTACGAAGTAACTACCGATATCGAGTTCACTATCGAGAACGGCAAGGTAACAGGTACAAGCGTAAGCGGCAACACAGTTACAATGATCGACGAGATGAGCATAGTACTTATCGACACAGACGTTGAGATCAGCAAGAAGAACCTCCTGGGCGACGAACTCAAGGGCGCTACTCTGACTCTCACAGGTAAGGACACTGAAGGCAGCGACGTTATCTTCGACATCACAAACATCACTCTCGGCAGAGAAGCTAAGCTTATCTCCACCGAGGACGGCACATCACTGACATGGGTATCCGGCAGCACCTCTACATTCGTTAACGGTCTTGGTGACGGTACTTACGTTCTTCACGAGGTAGCAGCTCCAAGCGGCTATGAAGTGACAACTGATATTACCTTCACTATCAAGGACGGACAGCTTTCAGGCGAAGTCGGCGTACAGTCCAGCAGTGTTACAATGATCGACGATATGGTTCTCACTGACGTTGAGATCAGCAAGAGAAATACTATCGGCGAGGAACTGAAGGGCGCAACACTTACACTGACAGGTACAGATCTTACAGGCAGAGAGGTCATCTTCGATACCGAAAAGGTTACTCTCGGCAAGGACGCTGAACTGGTAACAGATTCCAACGGCACTAAGCTTACTTGGGTATCCGGCAGCACAGCTACTATGGTAAGAGGTCTTGCAGACGGTACTTACGTTCTTCACGAGGTAGCAGCACCCAGCGGCTATGAAGTAACAACTGACATCACATTCATTATCCAGAATGGCGAGGTTACAGGCGTTACCGGCGTAGAGTCCAACAGCGTGACAATGATCGACGATATGATCGTTACCACAACTGAGGCAACTACTACAACCACTGGCACTACAACTACTACATCTGCTGAAACTACCACAACCACAGAAACAACTGCATCTGCAACAACTCAGACCGCAGGCGCAGCAAATGGGGCAGCTACTACAACTACTGCCACAACAGCAACTCAGACAGCAGGCGCAGCAACAACAGCAGCAGTTACAACTACTACCACAACTACTACTGCAACAGCTAAGGTAGCATCTGCTACAGGCTCTAACGCTGCTCCTAAGACCGGCGATAAGGGAATCGCTCTCACAATGCTCTTTATGGCACTTGCTGCCGGCGGCGCATTCGCCTTCCGCAAGAAGGACGAGGAATAATTTCCGGTTCTGTTAGTCACTGACTGATACGCATATTACCCCCTGTCCGGGCTTCCGGGCAGGGGGTTTTTGCTTGTGGGTTTTGCTGAAAAATGATTGACATGGCGACGCAAATGTTGTATAATTTAAGTAAGGAGGTGCGTTATGACAGAGTACCTTACAAATTATATGATACAGGTGGAAAAACGGCTTGAAGCGGCTTCTGATGCGGGAGAACTTGATGCTATAATGGCTGAGCATAAGGATAAGATAGCCTTTATGCAGCATGAGCGTATAGTTCATTTCCTGGTGACTATGCTCTTTGCACTGGTTCTGGCAATATTCATGCTTGCGCTGCTTCTGACCCAGAATATGGCTATGCTGATACTCGTTACTATCATACTGGTTCTGCTGGCTTTCTACATCAAGCACTACTATTTCCTGGAGAATACCGTCCAGAAAATGTACAAGGTCTATGACCAGATCCTTGAAAAGCAGGGGAGGGTTTCCAATGAATAAGAAAGAAATTACCCGGCTCGCCATTGAGGAACTGGAAAAGCTGTACCCGGATATCGACTGCACCCTTGACTACGAAAAGCCATATGAACTGATGTTTGCAGCACGTCTGGCGGCTCAGTGTACCGATGCGAGAGTGAATATAGTAACTAAGACGCTTTTCGTGAAGTACCCGGACTTGCAGGCGTTTGCCGACGCTGACCTTGAGGAACTGGAGCAGGACGTGAAGCCTTGCGGATTCTACCATACAAAAGCCCGTTCTATAAAGGAAATGGCGCAGAAGCTTATCGAGGATTTCGGCGGTCAGGTGCCTGATACTATGGAGCAGCTTCTCTCTCTGCCGGGTATAGGCAGAAAGACTGCAAACCTGATGCTTGGGGACGTTTTTGGCAAGCCTGCGGTAGTTACTGACACTCACTGCATACGCATAACCGGCAGACTGGGTATGACGACAAATACCGAACCGGCAAAGGTTGAGAAAGACCTGGTGAAACTGCTTCCGCCGGAGGTATCCAACCACTTCTGCCACCAGACAGTGCAGTTCGGCAGAGACATTTGCAGGGCGAGAAGTCCGAAATGCGGCGAATGTACGCTGAACTACTTCTGCAAACATTATAAAGTTGAAATTAAAAAGAAATAAGGAGGACGCTTTATGCTGTTCAATTTTCAACTGAGTACACCGGCTGAGGGTATGGTGAATATCACCCCCGAAGTCAGGGAGGCTATAAAGGAAAGCGGCGTTATGGAGGGATTCTGCGTGGTTTACTGCCCTCACACCACTGCTGCTATTACTATAAACGAAAACGCTGACCCGGACGTTCAGGTGGATTTCCTGAATGGTATGAGGGACGCTTTCCCCGATTCTGATAAGTTCGCCCACGCCGAGGGTAACTCCGATGCGCACCTGAAATCCTCATCAGTAGGCGCAAGCGAATTCATTATCGTTACCGGAGGACAGCTTCTTCTTGGTCAGTGGCAGGGGATATACTTCTGCGAATTCGATGGGCCGAGTAACAGAAAGTTCTACGTTAAGGTAATGGGGGGCTGATGAATGGACAAGATAGCACAGCTAAGGGACATTATTCAAAACTCCCGGAATACCGTGTTCTTCGGCGGCGCAGGTGTATCAACCGAAAGCGGCATACCCGACTTCCGCAGCGTTGACGGACTTTACAATCAGCAGTGGAAGTACCCGCCGGAGACTATTATCAGCCATAGTTTCTTCGTAAGCAATCTGCAAGAGTTTTACCGCTTCTACAAGGCGAAGTTCAACTGCCTTTCTGCAAAGCCTAACCCGGCGCATATCAAACTTGCCCAGCTTGAAGCAGATGGTAAGTTGTCAGCGATAGTCACCCAGAATATCGACGGTCTGCACTATGCTGCCGGAAGCAAGAACGTATTTGAGCTTCACGGAAGTATACACCGCAACTACTGTACAAAATGCCACAAGTTTTATGATGCGGAGTACATCTTCTCCAGCGAAGGCATACCAACCTGCGACTGCGGCGGCGTTATCAAGCCGGACGTGGTTCTTTACGAGGAAGGACTTGATGACGATGTGGTAAATGGTGCGGTGAACGCTATCCGGCAGGCTGATACTCTGATAATCGGCGGAACTTCGCTGGTGGTATATCCTGCGGCAGGATTTATCAGGTATTTCCGTGGAAAAAATCTTGTCATAATAAATATGTCGCCTACTGGCATGGACAGTGAGGCTGATCTGCTTATAACCGATAGGATAGGCAAGGTTTTCTCCGAAATTTAAGTGATAAGTTAAGTAAATATCATTTTTTATACATTTTTTTGAAATTATTTAAGCTGGAAGCGATTAAATGATAACCTTGATTTTGTTAATGTGCCATAAAGGACTTCCTGGAGTTTGTGCATTTGCCCAAAGTTTTATCAAGATAATAAATAAAATTGGGAAGTTCTTGATTTTTTTAATCGAACGCATTATAATTAAAGTACAATAATATTAAGGCAAGGTGAAGTTAATTAAGGCGTGTTGACACTATAATGATGCGCAGATTTTTGAGCAGAATTTCTACGCAGACAAGAAGATAAAATGCAGGCGGGCTGTCGCCCGGCAAGTTTTATCGACGCAGTATGCGTAAAATTCTGCCAAAAAGATGCGCTTTAGGATTAGTGTCAACACGCCCTGATCACCAAGACTTTTTATGTGGAGGGAATCAAGAATGTATTCAAAGGTATTCAAAAAGGCAAGCGCCGCTGTTATGGCTGCTGCAATGGCTCTGAACGGCGCAGTATTCACATCAGCTAACATCTTTGCCGCAGACACAAAGATCGAATTCGAGGAAGGAACTGCTACTGGTACAGTCGAGGTTGCCAGCAACGCTAACGCAAGCGGCGGCAAGGCTATGTACATGACCGAGGACGGCAGCATCACACTGGATTTCGATGTTCCTACAGCAGGTCTTTACACTATCACTATCTACGCTTACGGTGTAGGCGGCTCAAAGCAGCAGACTATCAGCTTTAATGGCGGTGCTGCTGAGAACCTGGCTATTCCTGAGGGCGACGGCAAGTCTTTCTACGCTATCCCCCTGTCTGTAAAGCTCAATGAGGGTAAAAACAGCCTGACTATCACTAAGTCATGGGGCTGGTCACAGTTCGACTATATTACCGTAGCTGAGGCTGTTCTTCCTGAAATAAAGGCAACTCAGACTGAACTGACAGATACATCTGCTACTGCTGAGACAAGAAGCCTGTTCGCTTACCTCAACAGCATCTACGGCGAGCATATCCTTTCCGGTCAGCAGGAGATCTATCAGTACGGTCCTCACGGTCTGGAGACTGAGTTCGAGTACCTCAAGGACACTACAGGTCACTATCCTTCGATCCGTGGCTTCGATTTCGGTAACCGCTGCTGCGAACTTTTCGGCGCTAATGACGACGGAAGCGTAAGCCGTATCATCGACTGGGTAAAGGTAAAAGGCGGTATCGCTACAGCTTCATTCCACCTGAACGTTCCTAAGGATTTCGCAAGCTATACCGGCGGTACAATGGCTTTCGACCAGACAACATACAGCGAAAAGACTGACTTCTCACCTGAGAAGGCTGCTACTCCCGGTACTGCTGAGAACGATTACTACACTAAGGCACTTGATATACTTGCTGCTGATTTCAACAAGCTGGAAGCTGAGGGTATCCCGGTTCTCTGGAGACCTCTCCACGAAGCTGAAGGCGGCGGCGGTGAGACTGGTTCATGGTTCTGGTGGGGCAGAGAAGGCTCTGAGGTTTACAAGAAGCTTTACCGCTATACCTACGACTACCTGACCAACGAGAAGAACTGCCACAACCTCATCTGGGAGTGGAACAGCTACGATTTCGCTACTTCCGCTGACTGGTATCCCGGCGACGACTATGTAGATATCATCGGCTACGATAAGTACAACTGCACACAGTACCTTGAGGAGAACAACTGGCAGCCCAGTCTGTCACACAACGATTCATCTATCGCAAGCACATTCTACAGCATCATGCAGAGATACAACAGCGCTAAGATGGT
>CAMOEP010000109.1 GCA_946612185.1 uncultured Ruminococcus sp. | reverse complement strand
CGGAACGAACTGGCGGAGGAGATCACACGCTGCACCCGTGACCGGTTCACGTCCCGGCTCATCGACCTGCGGTTCACGAATATACGCAGTCTGATCGAGCAGCAGATGCAGGTCACGGAGTCACTGGTGCGCAGGGCAGGGGAGCAGCCGGAGGTGAGAAGCTGCGAGACAGTGAGCAGGCTCGTAACCGAGGCACTTTCAGCGAAGGGCATCGCTCCCACGGCGGTCTACGGCTACTATTCCGGCGAACGGGTGGGCGCACATATCTACTATCCGGCGGACAATGCCCCTGAAAACGCCGGCAGGGTCAGGGATATCGCCTCTGATGCGCTTGGGCTGGCGCTTGCCATAACTGAGCCGGTCAGTTCCGGCAGGGAGGTGCGGCTCATAATCAGCGAAACGCCCCGGCTGAGTCTGGAGATATACGGAGCGTCCCTGTGCGCTGACAAATGCGGCGCAAACGGCGACAGAACCAGCGTTTTCAGCGACGGTACAAACTCCACCTACATACTCCTCTCCGACGGCATGGGTACAGGCAGACCGGCGGCAGTCGAGTCGGGGATAGTGGTGAATATGCTTCGGCGGCTCGTCCCGGCGGGAATGGCGCTGCCGGACGCTGCAAGTCTTGTGAATACCCTCATGGCATCACGTTCCGGGAGCGAGGGGTTCGCCACCCTTGACTGCGTGAAGATAGACCTGGATACCGGTCACTTTACCATAATGAAGTCCGGCGCAGCAGCCACACTTCTCCGGCAGGGGCAGAGTGTCCGGAAGATATCAGCGCCAACTTTTCCTATCGGTATAAATGAGTACTGCGAGGTGTACCGGGCGGACTTTGACCTTTGCGCCGGGGACGAGATAATCATGTTCTCCGACGGCATCAGCGAGGGGGAATTCATGTTCATGAAGGAACTTCTCATGCGTGGCGGCACGATGCGTGAAATAGTGGAGGAGATAACTGCCAAGTCCTCGAACTTCATTTCTACATTCATACCGGACGACGTTACGGTAGTAGGAATTCGTATCATTGAAGAAAAATAGATCTGCCGGAATGAGCGAAACATAATTGTGAAAAAAGAATATATAAAGTATGAACAGATTGTAAACCTACCGATAAAATCAAAGTTATTCGTTATGAAATGTGAATAAACTATGAATAAACTTAATTAAATCAGCAACCAGCTTAAATGTGAACAAAAGATGAATGTGTATAATAATAACAATGATTTATGGCATCGCAAAAAAATTATGTAGCAAAATGCACAGAGGAATACCCTTAAATTTATGTCAATATCTGAAATTTTGTGCAAATTTGCAAAAAGACTTGAATAATTCTGTTGTTTATGTTAAAATCAATAATAGCAAAGGAGGCTAAATTATGGCAGTGAATAATAACAATAATCCTAATGATTTTCCACTCTATCTGTTCTACCAGGGTAAGAACTACGAGGCCTGGAAGTTCTTCGGCGCTCATGCAGTTAAGAAGGGCAGGGGCAAGGCCTTTACCTTCAGAGTTTGGGCTCCTAATGCTGTTAGTGTATCAGTTGTAGGCGATTTCAACGACTGGGACAGAAGCAAGCATACTATGTCCCTTATCGCTGACGGTATCTGGGAAGCTACTATCAGCGGGCTTAAACAGTTTGACGCTTATAAGTACAGCATTGAAACAAAGGATGGAAAAATTCTGCTGAAATCAGACCCCTATGCCCACCACTTCGAGACACGTCCGGGCACTGCTTCCAAAATCTACGAAAGCAGCTATGAATGGAATGATTCAGAATGGTTCAGGTCAAAGGCTGAAAAAATTATCTATAAAAGTCCCGTGAATGTTTACGAGGTACATCTGAGTTCCTGGAAAAATTACGGTGATGATGTTTACTTTGACTATATCACTTTCGCTAAAGAGATAATCCCTTACCTTAAAAAGATGTCGTATACTCATGTGGAATTTATGCCGCTTACTGAGTATCCCTTTGACGGTTCATGGGGTTATCAGGTCACAGGTTACTTTGCGCCTACTTCAAGGTACGGTACTCCTGACGACTTCAAGAAAATGGTCGATATGTTCCACGAGGCCGGTATCGGCGTGATTCTGGACTGGGTGCCTGCCCATTTCCCGAAGGACGCTGCCGGTCTGTATGAGTTTGACGGCACTTGCTGCTACGAGTATACCGACGAGCGCAAAAAGGAACATAAAGCCTGGGGTACAAGAGTATTTGACTACGGCAAGGCAGAGGTCTGCTCATTCCTGATTTCAAGCGCTAATTACTGGTTCGATGAGTTCCATGTGGACGGTCTGCGTGTTGATGCAGTTGCCTCCATGCTATATCTGGACTACGACAGGCGTGACGGCGAATGGGCTGCAAATATCCACGGCGGAAACGAGAACCTTGAAGCTGTCGAGTTCCTCAAACACCTTAACGAGGCTGTATTCTCCAAGCACCCCGATGCCCTTATGATCGCTGAGGAGTCAACAGCATGGCCTATGGTCACAAAGCCTACCGATATAGGCGGTCTTGGCTTTAACTTCAAGTGGAACATGGGCTGGATGAACGATATGCTCAGCTATATGTCCCTCGACCCGATCTACCGCTCATTCAACCACGATAAGATCACATTCTCTTTCTTCTACGCCTTCTCAGAGAACTATGTGCTTCCTATCTCCCATGATGAGGTGGTTCACGGAAAGTGCTCCATGATAAATAAGATGCCCGGTGAACGCAGCCAGAAATTTGCGTCATACCGTGCTTTCCTTGCTTACATGATGGCTCACCCCGGCAAGAAACTGCTCTTTATGGGTCAGGAGTTCGGTCAGGAAAAGGAATGGGACTACAAGTCACAGCTCGACTGGGGTATCCTTCAGGACAAGGATCACAGTAACCTGCTCATGTTCTCAGAGAAACTTAACCGTTTCTACCTTGATGCAGCTCCTCTCTGGCAGAATGACGATTCCTGGAGCGGATTTAGCTGGATATCCAACGACGACTACAAGCAGAGCGTAATTTCCTTCCGCCGTACAGACGATAACGGCGAGGAGATGATCGTTATCTGCAATTTCGTCCCCGTCCAGCGTGATAACTACCGTATCGGCGTTCCAAAGAAGGGTACATATAAGGTGGTATTCAATACCGATGATGCGCAGTTCGGCGGTCAGGGACTTTCTGCTAAGTCCTACAAGTCCGAGAAAGTGCCTATGCACGGCTTCGAGGACAGCATCGCTATGACCATCGCACCCCTTTCGGTAATGTATTTAAAGGTGAACTCCACAAGAAAGCGTACTGCAAAGTCCGCTGAGGAGACACCTGTTAAGACTGAGAAAAGTTCCGCAAAAACTACCAGATCCACTAAGACTTCCAAAACAGCTAAAACTGCGGATACTAAGGAGAAAAAGACCACTTCCCGCTCAAGGAAGAAAACACCTGCTCAGGATAAATAATATTTTTTAACATTTCAGGAGGAATAATATGTATACAAAGAAAAAGTGTGTCGCTATGCTGCTTGCCGGCGGTCAGGGAAGCAGATTGTATGCGCTGACAAAAAATGTGGCTAAGCCTGCTGTTCCGTATGGCGGAAAGTATCGTCTTATCGACTTCCCTCTCTCAAACTGCACAAACTCAGGTATCGACACTGTCGGCGTTCTGACACAGTATCAACCCCTTGTACTGAACGAATATATAGGCAACGGTCAGCCATGGGATCTTGATAAAATGAACGGCGGAGTTCACGTTCTGCCGCCTTACGAAACTCAGACAGGCGCTTCATGGTACGAGGGTACTGCTAACGCTATCTACCAGAATATGCGGTTTATCGAGCGTTATGATCCTGAGTACGTCGTAGTGCTGGGCGGCGACCATATCTACAAAATGGACTACTCAAAAATGGTGGACTTCCACGTTGCAAATAATGCAGACTGCACTATCTCCGTTATCGACGTGCCAAAGGCTGAGGCTTCACGCTTCGGTATCATGATATGCGACGAGAAGAATCAGGTAACTGACTTCGTTGAAAAGCCGAAAGAGCCTAAGTCTACCCTGGCTTCAATGGGTATATATGTATTCACATGGGAGAAGCTGAGAAAGTATCTCATCGAGAACGAGGAGGAAGCTAACGCTAAGCGTGAGCGTGGCGAGGCTTGGTCTAAGGACTTCGGCAAGGATATCATCACCTCTATGCTGAGAGATGGACAGAGACTTTTCGCTTACGAATTTGAAGGCTACTGGAAGGACGTTGGAACTCTTGATTCCCTCTGGGAGGCTAATATGGACCTTCTCAGCCCAAGTGTTCCCCTTGACCTTTATGACCCAAGCTGGAAGATATACTCCAGAAGCAGCTATATGCCCCCTCAGTACATTGGCGAAAACGCTAACATCGAAAACTCAATGATCGCTGAAGGAAGCACAGTTGACGGTACAGTTGACTTCTCTATCCTGTTCTCCGGCGTTACTATCGAGGAAGGTGCTACAGTTAACTATAGTATCGTTATGCCCGGTACAGTTATCAAGTCCGGTGCTGTTGTTGAGTACTCCATCGTCGGAAGCGACTGCGTTATCGAAAGCGGCGCTAAAATAGGCAAAAGCCCTGAGCAGGTAGCTAACAGGGACGATTGGGGAATCGCTGTTGTAGGTCATAATGTTACTGTTTCTGAGAATAAATCTGTTGAACCTAAGCAGATCATAGGCGAAAATATCTGAGCGGAGGTTATTGAATAATGAGTGTTAATTATAATGTATTAGGTCTGATCTTTGCGAGTATGCATGACGGTTATGTCAGCGAGCTTACAAAGCAGAGAACTATGGGTTCGATCCCATTCGGCGGCAGGTACAGGCTCATTGACTTCCCGCTGTCAAATTTCGTAAATTCCGGAGTTACCGAGGTCGGCGTTATCACAAAGTCCAACTATGGTTCACTCCTTGACCACCTGGGTTCAGGCCGTGACTGGGATCTTTCCAGAAAGAAGGGCGGACTCCACCTGCTTCCCCCCTACAGTCAGACAGGAGGCATCTACAAGGGCAGACTTGATGCCCTGAGCAATATCTGGAGCTTCGTTGAACACTCCAATGCAAAGTACGTTATCCTATCAAATGCTGACGTTGTTACAACTATTGATTTTAACCCAGTGCTGCAGCAGCATATGGATACCGAGGCTGATATCACACTGATCTACTCAAAGGGTATGTTTGACAGCGATAAGAATAACTGCGCTACTATACTTGATTTTGACAGCGAGAATACCCTCAGCGGCGTTCTTGTTGACCCCCAGATGGCCGGCGAGTGCAGCCAGTGGCTTGATATGCTGATAATCTCAAAGGAATTCCTGAAGAAGATCGTTTCCGAGGCTGCAAGCAGAAATCAGTACAGCTTCACCCGTGAGATACTACAAGGCAAGAATAACGAGTACCGTATAATGGGCTATGAGCATAAGGGTTTATTTATGCGAATAGACAGTATACAGAGCTACTACACAGCTAACCAGATGCTTCTTGACAGCGAAAAGCGCAACGCTCTATTTAAGAAGTCTATGCCCGTATACACCAAGATCGGTGACAACGGCCCTGTAAAGTATGGTCTTGAGTCGGATATATCCAATTCACTTATCGCTGACGGCTGCGTTATCGAAGGTACTGTTGAGAACTCTATCCTGTTCCGTGGCGTAACAGTCGGCAAGGGTACTGTTGTAAGAGACTGCGTTCTGCTGCAAGGTACAAAGGTTGGCGCAAACTGCACTCTCTCCTCTATAATTACCGACAAGAACGTCGAGATCAGCGACGAAAAGGTGCTGACCGGCTCTGAAACTTATCCTCTTTATATCGGCAAAAACGGAAAAATCTGATTCGGTGGTGATCGTTCATGAATATTCTTTTTGCTGCAAGTGAGGCAGTTCCTTTTGCAGCTTCGGGCGGGCTTGCAGACGTTGCAGGCTCTCTGCCCAGGGCAATCAGTGAAAAAGGTCATAAGTGTGCAGTGGTAATGCCCCTGTACAGATCTGTTCCCGACAAGCAGAGAAAAAAGATGACCTTCATCACCAATATTACCGTCGATGTTTCGTGGCGTAAGCAGTACTGCGGCATCTACAAGGCGGATATAGACGGCATCACCTATTTCCTTATCGACAATGAGTACTACTTTGACAGAGAGGGAATGTACGGCTTCTACGACGACTGCGAACGATTTGTATTCTTTGACAGGGCAGTCCTGGAAATGCTGAAAGTCATTTCCTTCAAGCCGGACATTATCTGCTGCAACGACTGGCAGACTGCGCTGATACCGGTGTATTACCATGTTTACTATCGCTACCAGCAGGGCTATGACAGCATAAAAACGGCGTTCATTATCCATAACATCGAGTATCAGGGAAGCTTCGGCAAGGAAGTACTGGGCGAAGTCATGGGTATTTCAAGCTATAACGCCGGACTGCTGGAGTACGACGGACGGATAAATATGCTCAAAGGCGCTCTGGAAACCGCTGACCAGCTTATTACAGTGTCCCCAAGCTATGCCTGGGAGATACTTGACCCCTGGTATGCCCACGGTCTTGACAGGATACTGGTAACAAAACAGCATAAGCTGTGCGGAATACTAAATGGTATCGACACACGGCTGTATGACCCGGAAACTGACCCGGAGATCGAGAAGAACTACTCCGCTGATGATATTTCCGGAAAGGCTGAGTGCAGGAAGGCACTGCTTAAGGAACTGCATATGCTTGATAACGGTCAGCCTGTGATCGGTATAGTATCCCGTTTCGTCAACCACAAGGGTCTTGACCTTATCCGCTGTATGATGGAGGAGATAATCAGGACTGGCGTGAAGTTCGCTGTGCTTGGAAGCGGCGAGAAGATGTACGAGGACTTCTTCCTGGAGATGGCAAGGCGCTATCCTGACAGGGTATCAGTATCACTGGGATTCCTGCCTGAGCTTTCACACAGGATCTATGCAGGTTCGGATATGTTCCTTATGCCCTCAAAGAGCGAGCCTTGCGGACTTACACAGATGATCTCCCAGAGATACGGTACTATTCCCATAGTCCGTGAAACTGGCGGTCTGCGTGATACTGTAAGGGATAACGGCGGCGAGAACGGAAACGGCTTCACATTAAAGAGTTATGACGCAAATGA
>CAMOEP010000108.1 GCA_946612185.1 uncultured Ruminococcus sp. | reverse complement strand
CATAGTCCTAACTGCTGACTACAGTGGTGACAGGCTATGCTTATTTTTGTATAATAAGAAGGTAATGGACTGACGGTTTCTCCTTGGAACTTCGCGTTCGTTGCAGAAAGAGTCAGCCGCCTTCTTATTATCAAATTCGATTAAGCAAGTTGTACCTGCTGTGTACGTTCACAGCAAAGCACTCGACCACGAGGACTACAATTACAAATGAGTTCAAAGTGTAAAAATTCGCAAATTGTAGGTTCACAGACAAAAGAAAAGCCCTCGGAAAAAGGAGCAAGTTCACTCCATTTTGCCGAGGGCTGTGTTGGTTTTATACCTCTGTTCCGTCCTTGAAAACGACGATGATAGCCTGCAATGTGAAACGGATTCAGAACGTCGAGGTGGTTTTCTCCGTTCACTATAAAATAATCCAAATTTATGAAAATGTCAACACGCCCTGATTTTCGTAACAAGACGTGCATGAATCCCTATACGGACAGTTTCTCAGTACATGGAAGCTTGATACTTGCCAGACTTTTCTTTGTGACAAGTTTTACGCATATCACGCAGAGTACGGAGCAGTAGACGGCTGCGGCTGCCCAGGCGCACTGGTCAACGAAGCAAATCGCCTTGAAGCCGTACTGGGGAACGAATGCACGACTTACGGCAATCCTTGCGATCATCTCAATAACTCCGGATAAAACCGCTGCTGCCGAGTAGCCAAGTCCCTGAATGGTCATGCGTGTGGTGTTGAGTATTCCAAGTATCCAGAAGAAAAAACCTGCACAGAACAGGTACTCTCCGGAAGCGTCCAGAACCTCAGTTTCAGAAGCACTCACGAACATCATAGACATCGTGCGTCCGAAGAAGATAAGCACAGCGCCGATTGCTGCACCGTAAGCCGCACCGACTGCAACGCCGTCCAGAATACCTTTGCGGATACGGTCGGTCTTGCCAGCGCCAAGATTCTGGCTGCTGAAAACTGATACACCCGTCGCCACTGCATCAAAAGGACACATTGCAAGTTGTTTCAGCTTGCTTGCGGCGGTAAATCCGGAAATGCATACGCTTCCAAGACCGTTGTTAGCAGCCTGCATGACCATACAGCCGATAGCAGTTATGGAGTACTGCAAGCCCATTGGGATACCCATAATAAATAGCTCTCTGAGAGCGTAGCCATTAACAGCGCAGTCAGCCTTAGAGAGCCTGAGCAGGGCGTACTTTTTCTGAATAAAGATAAAGCAGGCGATACCGCTTGCTGCCTGAGCGATGACTGTCGCCAGCGCCGCACCTGCGCAGCCAAGAGGGATAACGGCAATGAGCAGGAAGTCCAGGAATATATTGAGGAACGTTGATACAGCCAGGAATATGAACGGCGTTTTGCTGTCGCCTACAGCACGCATTATTCCGGCGAGAAGATTATACAGGAGAATGAACGGTATTCCAAGAAAAATAATGAGCAGGTAGGAGTAAGCGTCCTGGTATATGCGTTCCGGGGTGGACATCATGTCCAGAATGTTCCGGCAGAGCAATGACGTGGAAACTGTAAGCACAAGCGCTAAAACTCCTGTCAGCAGGTAGGAATTGAAGATGCACACTTTCAGCCGCTGTTCCTGACGAGCGCCGAAGTACTTCGCTACTGGTATACTGAATCCGGCGCATATGCCCATACAGAATCCCAGCACAAGAAACTGAACGCTGCTTGAAGCGCCTACTCCTGCAAGAGCGTCCGCACCGAGAATCCTGCCTACGATAGCAGCATCTATCATATTGTATAGCTGCTGCAAAAGGTTGCCGAGAAGCAGGGGAACGGCAAAGCGCAGTATAAGTGTGAGAGGAGCGCCTTCGGTCATGCTTCCTTTGATGGTTTTTTCCATAAACATCACCTCGTTTGAAATTCTTTAGCAATTATACTACCCCGTAAGCCCAAAGTCAAGGGAAATATGAAAAATATATCACCGTGAAACCGCCTGAAATCGCTAACTTTTCGTTTCACAATCAGTGCATTGTGGATAGTCAGGGGCAACAGCATTTACTTTTTGGGAATTATTTAAGTCGCCCGTTTCTTTTACTAAATTTGTCTGTTTTACGGACGTTCCGCCAAAGGGGGACACCCTCTTCCTGAACCTCTTTTTTCCCCTCTATTGCCGATTTTTACCGGCATTGTTTTCCTAAAATCCATAGGTCGAAAATTTTTGTCTCCTTCTTTCCCGGCAGTCTCCTTGTCGTCCACATTTCTACGGCAGCCGGCAGTTTTCTTGTATGGCGGAAAATGTTTCACGGAAAGTAAATGCTGCTGCCGTGTCAGTATAACACATCAGCTTGACAAATCAGCCCCAAGGTGGTAAAATAACAAAAAAGATATTCTTTCAAAATATGGAATGCTAAAAACAGACGTGTTTATTTCTGAATTCATCGCAGAATATGTGGATAAAAAAGATAAATCTCATTCAGCAGCCATAAAAATACTTACGATAGCCGAATGTTCCAGAAGAAATAAAAAAAGCATATGAAGAATGGTTGAAATTATAAAGCCGCTTAACGAGGTTTGCCGATCTGCCAGGAAGCAAAGAGACTTTTTGATAAATATATAGAAAAGAGGCGAAAAGAATGATCAATAAATCTTGTCCAGTACCAGACTGCCCTTCTTGTGTTCATTGCGGAGAGAGAGCGAGTCTTAATGAGCCTTTATGCTGTGATGCTTTTCCTGACGGTATACCAGATGATTATCTTTTCGGTCCTGTGCAGGTAACAATGCTGAAAGAATGCAATAATGGCTTTAAGTACGAAGAAATAAAAGATTAAAATACTTAGTCTTGATAAAACTAAACCAAATGAATTCACAAAGGAGTTTGTAAGATTGCTAAAGGAGGCGTATAATTTATGAGAAAGCTTGATTACTATTGGATGAGCAACGAGAACTGGTTTCATCAACAAGACAATGGGGCTTTCGTGGTAAATCATGATGCTCCTCCAGAAGCTCAGGAAAGTTATAAAAATTATATTGAACAAGTAGAACGTTCAGAAAAAAGCGTTGAAAAAGGTGAATCATTAGATTAATATTAAACCGCCCTCACCTGAGAGCGGTTTTCTTATGCCCATAATAAAAAAATGTATTAAGGAGGGAGAATAATGAATCTGACTTTCAAAGAAGCTTATGAAATAGCTTTAGAAGCCTTTGAGGAATTAAAAATAACATCTTGTTATGATATTGGCGACAGTTGGATTTTTATTGCTCCTTGCGATAGATGCGGCAATGCTGTTTTTGTACCACCACTTCAAGTTGCTAAGAACGGAGAAGTAGTAGATTTCTGGAACAAACCATTCAACAATTGTTTTGAACGAGGTGATTGGTTAAAGGAAAACGGTGAAACTGTTGAATTAAGTAATAAGTAATGATTATCTAAACCGCCCATAACAAGGCGGTTTTCTTATGCCCTGAGCAGTCTGAGGGACATTGTTTCGGGCAGTTTTCTTTGTGTATTTTTTACAAAAACAATTTGAGAATCGCTTTCAATTTGGAGAAGGATCAGAAGTTATCAAAAAAATATTGACAAAAACAAATTGAGTAGATATAATATAAAACTGAAAATGATTATCGTTTTCATATTCAGCCGAATGGGGTGAAACAATGGCGACATATAAAACCATGCAGCGAGCCAGTATATTATCTTTTCTTGAAACTAATATCGGGAAGGCATTTACTGTAAAAGAGATCACCGAAGGTATACGTTCCAATAGTGCCGCCAGTTGTTCTCCTTCCGAAAGTACGGTATATAGAATTATGAGAGGTCTTGTAAAAAACGGTATTGTGCGGCGTAAGATCAATCAGAACCGTGAATATCAGTATCGACTATCAAATGAGAATATAGGCAAGATCAGTGTCCGATGTAAGATATGCGGTGCAGTTCAGCATATTGATGAAAAAGTATGTTGCGAGATAATAGATGAACTTAAACAAAATGTTTCGATAGGAACTGACGAAGATATCGAAATTCTCGGAATATGTGATAAATGCAAGTAAAGGCAGGTGAGCAGATATGTCAAAAATCAGAAACAGAGCAATATCGTGGATAGTGCTTATGGTATTCAGCCTTGTTATATTCTGCTCATCTGCTTTTATTATTGTTTACGCAGATCATGATTGTACCGGCTCAGACTGTCTGGTCTGCGCACAGCTTGCACAGTGCAGCAAAAATATACATACTACCGGTATATCCAGCGGAAAACCGGGAATCTTTCACGCTTTAGCCATAGTAGTTCCGGCAATAATATTTCTTGCCGGGAGTGCTGTGTCAAAGAATACAACTCTTATTACTCTGAAAGTGGAGCTTCTGAACTGAATGATCTGTTACCGTAAACAAGTTCTAACAGATCATTCATTGGAGGTTCTAATATGTATAAGAGTAGATCATTATTAACAGCGTTCAGCTTTGTGCTTGCAGTATCGGCACTTACTGGCTGTTCATCGGCAAACGCAAATACACAGGGAACTGCGCCGGCAACTGTTTCGGCGGAAGTTTCTGAAACTGAAACAATTCCTGAGCAGGCAAATTCTGAGCCGCTCAGCGTGGTTTGCACCATATTCCCGGAGTACGACTGGGTAAGGGAGATACTGGGCGGGCATATCGAAAACGCCGAACTTACCTACCTTCTGGACAGCGGAGTTGATCTGCACAGCTATCAGCCTACTGCTGACGATATGATGAAGATATCCGACTGCGACCTTTTCATTTACGTTGGCGGCGAGTCGGACGAGTGGGTGGAGGACGCTCTTGCGGAATCCGTTAACAAGGATATGAAGGTCATAAATCTTATGGACGTTCTCGGTGACAGCGCTAAGGTTGAGGAACTGAAAGAGGGTATGCAGGGCGAGGACGAGCATGAACACAGTCATGAACATAATACCAACTTTGAGGACGATGATGTTAAGGATCGTACTCTTTCAGAATGGAACGGAAGCTGGCAGTCTACCTTTCCCATTCTGCTTGACGGTTCTTTGGACGAGGTATGGAATTACAAGGCTGAGAACGATGACTCAATGACTGCTGACGACTACAAGAAAAAGTACACGACTGCATACGAAACCGATGTTGTAACTATCAACATCAATGCACCGGAGATAGAGTATATTACGGCTGAAAAGTCCATCAAGGCTGAGTATGACTACAGCGGCTTCTATATCCGCACAAAAGACGACGGTTCTAAGCAGGTAAGATACAAGTTTGAAAAGAAGTCAGGCGATGAAGATGCTGCAAAGTACATTGTATTCAGCGACCATAACATCGAGCCGTCTGAGCCTGAGCATTTCCACCTTTACAGCGGCAATGACGGATTTGATGCCCTTGTTGAGGAAGGTACACATTTCCCCACATACTACCCCTCTGCTCTCTCTGCTGACGATATAGTAAATGAGATGACCGACGGTGAAAGCCATAACAGCAATACTAAAGATGAACATGAGGAAGATGAAACAGAGTATGACGAACACGTTTGGCTGTCGCTGAAAAACGCAAAGGTTCTCTGCACTGAGATCGAGAAAAACCTTGAAGCTATCGACCCTGCAAATGCTGATGATTACAAGGCAAACCTTGACAGCTACACCGCAAAACTCTCTGAGCTTGACAACAGCTTCAAAACACTTGTTGACGGTTCATCTGTAAAGACACTTGTATTCGGTGACAGATTCCCGTTCCG
This sequence comes from uncultured Ruminococcus sp., assembly GCA_946612185.1. Taxonomy (GTDB): domain Bacteria; phylum Bacillota; class Clostridia; order Oscillospirales; family Ruminococcaceae; genus Ruminococcus. The sequence goes on along the minus strand of CAMOEP010000108.1, from coordinate 1,602 downwards.
CTATTTTGTTGATGACTACGGTCTGGACTACTTCGCTGCATTCATCGGCTGTTCTGCTGAGTCTGAGGCAAGTTTCGAGACTATTGCTTTTCTGGCGGATAAGGTAAACCAGCTTAACTGCGACACCGTTTTCACTCTTGAAAATTCCGACAAGTCAATTGCTGAGACTATAATCAGCACTTCCGGAAAAAATGTGGATATCGCTGAACTTAATTCCCTCCAGTCCGTATCATATTCGGAAATTTCCGGCGGCGCAAGCTATCTCTCTATCATGCAGAAGAACTATGACGTTCTTGCAGGCGTTCTGAAATGAGGTGCAGTATGAACAACAAAAAAATACCAGTAATACTGATAACCGGCTACCTGGGTTCAGGAAAGACCACACTCATGCAGAACCTCCTGAAACAGGAACAGCGCAAGATAGCACTTATCGTAAACGACATGGGCAGCGTCAACATTGATGCTGCTCTCCTGAACAAGAACCGTGACCGCATCGCTTCCGTTGAAATGGTGGAACTGCAAAACGGCTGTATCTGCTGTACTCTCCGTGATGAGTTTATCGCAGAGATAGAGCGTATTTCTCAGCTTCCCGATATTGAGGCTGTTTTCGTTGAAGCATCGGGAATCAGCGAGCCTTCCAATATCGCTGCATCTTTCGTTATCTACACTGAGGATAATCCCGATACAAATGTTTACCTCAGCTCCGTTGTTTCTGTTGTTGACGCTGACCGTATCTATAATGAATTTCTGCGTGAGATATCTATGGAGAACGACACCGACGAGGGCGACATTATCAATCTTATCATCGACCAGATAGAGTTCTGCAACCTTATCATACTCAACAAGACAGACCTTTTGTGTGAAAAGCAGATAGATAAGGTCACAAAGGCTATCCGTGATATTCAGTCCGAAGCGGAGATAATCCCTGCTGTCAACAGTGAAGTCGATACAGACAAGATACTCCACGGCAAGGAATTCGACTATCACAGCGTTCTCGCTTCATCGTCCATTCAGCGTGCGCTCAACACCAATGAGCCAACCGACAAGGAAGCGTGTATGGACGAATACGGCATTACATCTTTCGTTTATGAGGAAGTCCGCCCCTTTGACCGTGATAAATTCATGGCGCTGGTGGACGAGTATCCGAGGGAACTTATCCGCACAAAGGGATATATGTGGTTTGCTGACGATGATGTGCATATCCAGCTTTTTGAACAGGCAGGACGCAACGCAAGTGTCACTGAACTTAATGAGTGGCTGGCTTCCTGCCCGCAGGAAGAACTTGATGCTATGTTTGAGAATTACCCCGACCTGAAAGATGACTGGGACGATACCTACGGCGACCGCATCAATCAGCTTGTATTTATCGGAAAAGGCTATAAAAAGGCGGATATCCTTGCTCGGCTCGAAAGCTGTCTGACTATATAAATTATTTTAAGAACCTGTCCACATAGGGAGTCATGCACGTCTTTTCGTCAAATTTTGCCGGTGACTGTGTGGCGGCAACAGCATTTATTTTGGGGGAATTATTTAAGTCGCCCGTTACTTTTTTTTGTTTATTATTAGTCTCCATGACGTTCCGCCAAAGGGGGACACCCAAGT
>CAMOEP010000107.1 GCA_946612185.1 uncultured Ruminococcus sp. | reverse complement strand
GGGTGCAGACCCTTACCAGCCTGTCGCCGGAAATTATTCCGTCGCATGGCTTTCTACGGAAACCGGTAGTTTTCCATTGTATATCAGAAAATGATTCACGGAAAGTAAATGCTGTTGCCCTGACTTATTAAGAACTTGTACTCAATATTCGCAGAATTTTTACAGTGTGCATCTTGCTTTTTTTGTGCATATGTGATATACTTATATTATGGCAGTTTATGCCAGAATAAATTAACGGGAGAATTGTTATGGATGAAATGAAGTTCACTGAGATGACCTGTCCGGAATGTGGTAAAAGTATATATGCGGACAAAACTGCTGCTAACTGGTACTGCGGTTACTGCGGAAACAGGATCAGACTCACTGAAAAGCCTGCCAAAAAAGCTGTTGTTAAAGTAAAATTAAAGCGCCATGCGGTACATACTTCCGAAGCTGCTGCTGACAACACCCCGGACAAGACCGTAAAGGTAACTTTCGAGGAAACAATTATCGGGTCCGCCGAAGAAGCAAAGACTGCTCCTGCGGCAGAAAAGCTCAAGGATACAGATGTTGAGAAAATAGAGGAAAACGATACTGACAAGGGCGATGTGATCGACGTTGAGGAAAGTGAACTGACCATCGTTGAAAATAAGCCTGCCACTCCGGTTCAGGAAAAGAAGCCCGAACCTAAGCAGGAAGTAAGACCTGCCGCTCCTGTTCAGGAGAAAAAGCCTGAACCTAAGCAGGAAGTTAAGCCTGCCGCTCCGATTCAGGAGAAAAAGCCTGAACCTAAGCAGGAAGTTAAGCCTGCCGCTCCGATTCAGGAGAAAAAGCCTGAACCTAAGCAGGAAGTTAAGCCTGCCGCTCCTGTTCAGGAGAAAAAGCCTGAACCTAAGCAGGAAGTAAAACCTGCCGCTCCGGTTCAGGAGAAAAAGCCCGAACCTAAGCAGGAAGTAAAGCCTGCCGCTCCTGTTCAGGAGAAGAAGTCTGAACCTAAGCAGGAAGTTAAGCCTGCTGCTCCGGTTCAGGAGAAAAAGCCTGAACCTAAGCAGGAAGTAAAGCTTGCCGCTCCTGTTCAGGAGAAAAAGCCTGAACCTAAGCAGGAAGTAAGACCTGCCCCTCCTGTTCAGGAGAAAAAGCCTGAACCTAAGCAGGAAGTAAAGCCTGCCGCTCCTGTTCAGGACATCAAGCCGTTTATCCCTGAGAGGAAGCCTGTTCCTGCCGCTCACGCTCACGAAGCAAGACCGACTACTTCACCTATCCCGGCTGCTCATGCACCTGTTCAGTCACATACTCCCACTATCCAGGAGGACAAGCGTCCTGAGTTCGATATCAAGGAAGAAGTCAAGAACGACCAGCTTCTCATGGTTCTGGAAAAGTACAACGGCAAGTCCTCCCGTGTTACTATCCCCGAAGAAGTTGACAGGATCGCTCCTGCCGCTTTCAAGGGCAATTCCTTTGTACAGTCCGTATTTATTCACGACGAAGTAAAGGAGATCGGCGGTTCTGCTTTCGAGGACTGTGTGAACCTTTCCGAAGTATCGCTTCCTAAGAAGCTTTCACGTCTCAACTTCAAGGTGTTCCGTGGCTGTAGATCACTGAAATCAATTACTATCCCTGCATCTGTTGACGATATCATGAACGACGCTCTCGACTGCGCTGTTACCGAGATAACTTTCGAGGACAGCGAAACTAACTGGGAGCTGGAGGACGAGTTCGCAGGCGGCGCTTTCAACGTTGACCGCAAGGGTACTGGCGAAGGCGTAAGCAAGCTTATCTTCAAGGGAGTTACTTACCCCGCTGTTGACGTTCTGCGCTCCAAGAGCATCGCAAACTACCTGCGCTCACAGGATCTCTGCCCAAAATGCGGCGGAAAGTTCGGTCTGTTCAGCAAGTGCAAGGGCTGCGGATTCAAGAAGAATTATTGATATATGCCGGAAATTCAATGCCCGGTCTGCGGATTCGTGTTCTCCGTCAGCGAGAACTGCTGCGCCGGACTGTGCAGTAAGTGCGGCAAGCCTTTTATAACCGCTTCCGCACTTGAACTGCGCCGTAAAAATATTGAGGAAGCCCAGGCAAGGGAAAGCGGCTTTGTTATCAGCGGGGACAAGCTTCTGCGGTGCTGCTGCAGCGGAGAAGAAGTTGATATCCCGGAGGGCATCGTTTCCATAGGGGACGATGTTTTTTCCGGGAGAACTGATATCACCTCCGTGAATCTTCCGGAGGGACTGAAGTATATCGGTGACCGTGCTTTCCTCGGCTGCAAGGGTCTGGAAACTATAATATTCCCGGAAAGTCTGCGGCGTATCGGAAAATATGCTTTCAAGGACTGCACCGGGCTTACCTCTGTTCATATACCCGCTGGTGTGAATTCCGTCCCACGGGCGGCGGTTGGTGACAGCGCCTTCGCCGGCTGCAAGGGACTTATCAGCATCTCAGTCAGCGGAAGTATCCGCTCGTTCCCGAATGGGGTATTCGACGGCTGCGGTGAAGATGTGGTGGTATCCTGGAAGAATCTCCGGGACGACCCCCGCTGCTGTGATGTTGTCATGCGCCGTACCCAGGCAGGGCTTTGCCCATTCTGCGGCGGCGAAATATCGGGACTATTCCGCAGAAAATGTACTATATGCGGAGAGGGAGAGTAAAGGGGGTCAATAAATGCCATTTGTTCAGGTCAAATGCCCTGACTGCGGCGAGGAGCTTACTATAGATGATTCTAAGCTTAACTGGAAATGCCAGCGCTGCGGCAGCGTCTTTAACGTAAGCTACGCCGTGAACCGTTCCGGGGCAAACCAGGAGTTTGTCAGTGCAAACGGTATACTTACCAAATACCACGGTTCTGCCGAGGAGGTCTTTATCCCGGATAATATCGTCCGTATCGGCAACCACGCTTTTGAAAACAACAAGAACATTACTATGGTCATAATGCCGGAAAGCGTTTCCTCTATCGGTGAATACGCCTTTCTCGGCTGCACCGGTCTGAGAACTGTTATCATTCCCAGAATAGGATTTTCCAATAACTTCCAGAAATCAACGACCGGAAAAAGTATACTGGAAACTGTGGATAAATTCCAGCGAGATGCCCAGCAAAAGGGCGTTCTCGGTACTGTCATGGATATGATAGCAAATAACGTAAAGTCAAAATACTGCATCGAAAACGGCGCTTTCGGCGGCTGCACCAACCTTACTTCTCTGGAGTTGAATACCGAAGCGGAACAGACTGACCGGCTTATCGCTCTCCACCCGGAGGCGTTTTCAGGCTGCATGAACCTTTCCTATATCCGCATAGGAAAAAGTATCCGTGCGCTTCCGGACAGGATATTCGACTGCTGTGACAATACCGTCCGCATCGAGTGGAATTACCTGAGCCTGTACCCGAATTGCTGCGACGATGTAAGGGACAGACTTCGCCAGAATCGCTGCTTGTGCTGCGGAGGAGAGTTCAAGGGATTCTTCACCAAAAAGTGCAAGGACTGCGGCAGACCAAAAGACTATAACTGATGCCGGTTCTCCGGCAGAAAGGAACACTTATGAAATACACCCAGGGACAATTCATAATTGCCTCCAAAACGGCTGTTGCCAAGGAGATATACAGCTTCGAGATAAACTGCCCGGAAGTGGCTCAGGCTGCCGCTGCCGGACAGTTCGTCCATATCCGTGCCTGCGGATTTACCCTGCGCAGACCCATTTCCATCTGCGGCATCAATAAGGAAAAGGGTACTCTGCGTATTGTATTCGAGGTCAGAGGTGAGGGTACTGCAAAGATCGCTGAACTTAACAAGGGCGACCTCATTGATATGCTCGCTCCCCTCGGTCACGGCTTCAAACTCGATGACAGCTTCAAAAAAGTTATACTGGTAGGAGGCGGTATCGGTACTCCTCCCATGCTCCCCCTTGCCCAGTTCTACGGAGAGAGAGCAAGTGCTATATCCGGCTTCCGCAACGCTCAGGCAGTTATCCTCCAGGAGGACTTCCGCAATACCGGCGCTGAGACTATCCTCTGCACCGACGACGGTTCTGCCGGTATCCACGGCTTTGTCACCACTCCCCTTTCCGAGATACTTGAAAAGGGCGGCGTGGACGCTGTTTATGCCTGCGGCCCTATGCCTATGCTGAAAAACGTTGCAGCCGCCTGCAAGGAAAAAGGCGTATTCTGCCAGATCTCCCTTGAGGAACGTATGGCTTGCGGAATAGGTGCGTGTCTGGGCTGCGCTTGCAGAACACAGCGCAATGATGAGGAATACTTCGCTCACGTCTGCAAGGACGGCCCTGTATTCAATGCTGAGGAGGTGCTTTGGTAATGGCTGATCTGTCTGTAAATATATGCGGTGTTGACTTCAAAAACCCCATAATCCCTGCGTCCGGCGTTTTCGGCTACGGCAGAGAATATGAGGAACTGTTCCCCCTGAATAAGCTTGGCGGGATCGCAACTAAGGGTACTACCCTACGCCGCCGCACCGGAAACCTCGCTCCCCGTATCGCTGAGACTCCCTCCGGTATGCTCAATTCCGTGGGACTGCAAAACCCAGGTATCGACCACTTCATCGAAAGTGAACTGCCATACCTGCTCACTAAAGACCTTACTATACTCGCAAATATCGCCGGTTCTACCCCGGAGGAATGTGCTGAGGTAGCGGCAAAGCTTGAAGATACCGACGTTCACATGATAGAGCTGAACATCTCATGTCCTAACGTAAAACAGGGCGGCGCTGCTTTCGGTACTGACTGCGCTATGGCGGCTGAGGTAACACGGAAAGTCCGTAAGGCTACTTCAAAACCGCTGGTGGTGAAACTCTCACCTAATGTTACCAGCATTACTGACATCGCAAAAAGCGTTGAGGACGCTGGCGCTGACGCTGTTTCCCTTATCAATACCCTGCTGGGTATGCGTATAGATATCAATACCGGCAGACCAATTCTCCGCAATAACGTAGGCGGAATGAGCGGCCCGGCTGTGTTCCCTGTTGCCGTAAGAATGGTCTGGCAGGTGGCTAACGCTGTTAAGATACCCGTTATCGGAATGGGCGGCGTTTCCAGCGGCAAGGACGCTATTGAGCTTATGATGGCTGGCGCATCGGCTGTACAGGTTGGCGCTGCTATATTCACTGACCCCTTCGCTCCGGTAAAGATAATTGACGAAATGAACCAGTTCCTCGACAGCAAGGGCATATCCTCCGTCAGGGACATCATCGGCGCTGTCAAGCCCTGGTAAGAGGTATGTATCATGATAATTATGGCTGTTGACTTCGGTGACGCAAGGACTGGTATCGCCTCCTGCGGTAAAAGTGAACTTATGGCAAGCCCTGTGTGCGTCATCGCTGAAAAGGACTTCGACCAGTGCATTGCTAAGACCGCCGAAAAAGCTAAGGAACTCCGGGCGGAACTCATCGTTGTGGGTTACCCGAAGAATATGAACGGCACTATCGGTGAGCGTGCTGAAAAATGCCAGCTTTTCGCTGAAAAACTTGAGGCGCTCACCGGTATCACCGTTAAGCTGTGGGACGAGCGGAATACCACCGTATCCGCCCACGGCTACCTGAATGACACTAATACCCGTGGAAAAAAACGCAAGGCTGTTGTGGACGCTGTTGCCGCAACTATTATCCTTGAAAGTTATCTGGGGTACAGAAAATCATCAGGCGAGAAATGATTTGATATCGCTCATAAGCGCTCCGGCAGCTTTGAGCGTCCTGTCTGCGTCTTTCTTTATGCTCATCTTTTTAAGGGGCTTTGATGCTGCTGATGCGGCGGCATAGCAGGCAAATCCCAGGGCTGCACCTGCTGCAATCCCGGTAACGGCTGACTTTACTGTCATAGTCTCACTTCCTTTCAGCCGGATAGCCGGCTATGGTTATGGTTTGCCTGTATACTGAAATTATTCCTGGAGTTATAAAATGTATAATCTTAACATAGTTCTGGTCGAACCCCAGATACCGCAGAATACCGGGAATATCTCCCGTACCTGCGCTGTTACCGGTGCTAAGCTGCATCTGGTAAAACCTCTTGGCTTCGAGATAAGCGACAAGCACCTGAAACGTGCAGGGCTTGACTACTGGGACAAGCTCGACATCACTGTTTACGACAGTATCGACGATTTCTTCCGCCGTAATCAGGGCGGCAGGTTCTACTACTTCACCACAAAAGGCAGAAAAGTCTACAGCGAGGAAAATTTCCCGGATAACTGCTACCTTGTCTTTGGCAGAGAGGACAAGGGGCTGCCGGAATCCCTCCTGCACGATAACCCGGACTGCTGCCTCAGAATACCCATGCGCCCGGATCTGCGAAGCCTGAACCTTTCAAATTCCGCCGCTATTGCCGTTTATGAGGTTCTGCGCCAGTGGGACTTCCCAGACCTCTCCCGTGAGGGAAAACTTACTCAATTCACCTGGTAAAGGAGACGATCCTATGTCTAAAATAATGATAATGACCGATAGCTGCTGCGACCTTTCAAAAGAAGTCATCGAGGAACTGGGGATAAGAGTTCTCCCGTTCACGATCACTTTCTGCGGCGAGACTTACCGTGAAATATTCGACAAGTCCACTCAGGAAGTATACGAAATGATGCAGAAAAGCGACGAGATACCCAAGCACGCCCAGATAACTCCCGTGACCTTCGAGGAGAACTACAAGGAGCTTTTCGAGCAGGGTTATACCGATATCATCACCGTGTCGATAAATTCCCAGGGCTCTGGCACTTTCAATAACGCTGTCCTGGCTAAGAACGACTTCTTCGAGAATAACCCCGACGCTAAGGATAAGATCCGTATCTTCAACCTTGATTCAAGATGCTATACCATTTTCTACGGCTACCCCATTATGGAAGCTGTCAAGAAAATACGCAAGGGCGCTGAGGCTGAGGAGATCGTGGCTTACCTTGAGGACTGGTTCAATGTCTGTGGTATCTATGCCGTTCCCTATAACCTCAAGTACGCAAGAAAGTCCGGACGTATCTCCGCTGCAAAGGCTTTCGCAGGCGAACTGCTGGGTCTGAAGCCTATCATACTCTTTGCAGACGGTACTACCGAAACTGTCGATAAGATCCGTGGCGAGAAGAATATCGTTTCCAAGCTGGTGGAGTGCGTCGAGAAAAATATGACTCCCCAGACTCCTTATATAATGGTTCACGGCAGGGACGACACACTCGCTAAAGAGGTGGAAAAGGAACTCATAAAGCGCACCGGCAGAAAGGCTGAAATGTATAACCCCATCGGCGCTGTAGTCGCTGCTAATATCGGCCCGGATATCGTCGCCGTCCTCGTAAGACGTAAGAATAAGTAACTATCGGCTGGTTTTACGGTCATTCATTGGGGGAAACCCTTTTGAAAAAGGGTTATCCCCCAAGCCCCCTTCCTAAAACT
>CAMOEP010000106.1 GCA_946612185.1 uncultured Ruminococcus sp. | reverse complement strand
CTTTTGCCGATTTTTACCGGCATTGTTTTCCTAAAATCCATAGGTCGAAAATTTAGGCAACACCGCACAGAGATTGTGGCGCAGATGTGCCGCAAAGCTGTCAGGCGCTCTTTGTGCGGTGTTGCCTTAAAGCTTTCCAGGCATACAGGATTAATTAAACACATGAATTGTATTTGTTTATGCTGCACAAATTGGTAAAGTAAATTTCGGCAAAACAGAGAAAGTAAAATTTAAAGCAAAATTTACCTAATTTTTACTTGACAATTTACTTTCCTTTTGTTATAATCTAAGTACAAATTTAAGTAGTCTTTAGGAAAATCTCCTTAAACTCTGTAACTTTAACGATTTTCTGGACTGTGAAAGGAAGTATCATTTATGAAAGTTAAAACCAAAGCTTTATGTGCTGCGCTTTCTGTAATTGTAACGTTTGCATCTGTAGCCTGTTCTGGCAAACCCGAAGCTGAAGAAAGTTCCGGCGCAAAGAACGATAACTCCGCCTCTGGATCCACTTTTGACTATGCAGATGCAGTTCTCGGAAAGGACTTTACCGATATTACTGCCGACCTGAAAATAACCACAAACAGGACTGACCTTATCGAAGATGCACCTGACAGCAGAGATTTTCAGGACTATATAAGGGAATTCAACGAAATGTACCCCAATGTTACTATCACTTACGAGGGCATAACAAGCTACGATGACGACATGACCACCCGCCTTACTTCAAATGACTGGGGCGACATCTGCTGTATTCCAAGTACTGTGGCTAAAAGCGAACTCAGCACATATTTTGAGCCTATAGGTGAACTTTCACAGCTTGGCAATAACTACAGATTTGTAGAGAAAGCCGCTTATTCCGGTACAGTTTACGGTATCCCTTCTACCGGAAATGTTCAGGGCATCGTCTACAACAAGAGAATTTTCAGCGAAGCAGGCGTGGAAACTATCCCGGAAACTACCGCTGAATTCCTGGAGGCACTCCAGAAAATAAGCGAGAATACCGATGCTATCCCTCTTTACACAAACTATGCGGCAGGCTGGGCGCTGACTGCCTGGGATAACTATATCGGAAGCTGTGCTACCGGCAACAGTGCTTTCAAGAACCAGATTCTTCCCCATGCAGATGCACCCTTTTCTGACAGAGGCGACGGTACTGGCCCGTATGCGGTCTACAAACTGCTTTACGATGCTGTTGACCTGAAACTTACCGAGGACGACCCTACCACCACTGACTGGGAATCCTCAAAATCCAGGATAAACAGCGGCGAAATAGCTGCAATGGTTCTGGGAAGCTGGGCTGTACCGCAGATGCAGGAAGCCGGAAATTCTCCTGAGGATATCGGATATATGCCGTTCCCGATCACCGTTAATGGTAAGCGTTACACCTCTGCTTCCGCTGACTACTGCTACGGCGTGAATAAGAACATCTCCGATGATGAAAAGACAGCGGCTATGCTTTACATAAAATACCTTACAGAAAAGTCCGGCTACGCATTTGATAACGGCGGAGTGCCGATCGTAAGAGGTGAATCTTATCCGGAAGTACTCGAATCATTCAGCGGTGTTGAAATGATAACCGACGACCCGGCACTGGAAGGCGAGGAGGATCTCTTTAACATAGTCAGCAACGATTCTGAAATGTCTCTTGACGCTGACCCGACCCATATCGCAAGAGTTATCGAAGCCGCTTCAACTGGCAGCGAGGACTTTGAGGATATTATCGCTGACTGGAACGAGCGCTGGAAAGATGCTCAGGACAGAAATGGTATTGAGATATATTAAGGAGTGTGTATTATGAAAAATACCGCTTCAAAGCCGGGTATTATCACCAGATACCGCAACTCCATGAAAGCTCAGCAAATGACGGTGACGGCAGTATTTATGCTTGTTCCGGTGGTTCTGCTTTTCATGTTCACCTATCTGCCTTTTTTCAAGATGATACAGTTCAGCTTCTATGATATGAAGTACATCGGTGAACGCAAATGGGTAGGCTTGCAGAACTACAAGGACGTATTCACCAGAAAAGACTGCTTCGATGCGCTGAAACTCAGTCTGTACTACATGGTGGGTTCAGTTGTACAGCTTTCCCTTGCGCTTTTGTTCGCCACACTTCTTACCGGTAAGACCAGGCTGAGGAACTTTTTCCGTGGCTCGATATATTTCCCGTGTCTTGTGGGAGGTATCGCAGTAGGTTTCATATTCAAGTTCTTCTTCACACATGGTTTCATTCTGGACAGTATTCTCGGTGCAGTAGGATTTGACATGGATTCCCTCCCAAGCTGGCTGAAAGATACCCGTATCAACAACTGGGTGCTTGTTGCCACATCGGTATGGCGCTACATGGGACAAAATATGGTGCTGTTCATTGGTGCGCTGGCGAGTGTTGACAGTACCATGTATGAAGCGGCTGACATCGACGGTGCAAACGCCTGGCATAAGTTCCGCTACATAACTTTTCCGTCCATAAAGACCATAATCATACTCAACCTGATACTGGCTGTGTCCGGTTCACTGTCGGCGTTTGAGATGCCCTATGTCATTACAGGCGGAGGATTCGGAACATCAACATTTTTCGTGCTTATGAACAAGCTTGCCCACACAAACCAGAAAGTTGGTCTTGCGTCAGCAATGTCAGTGGTACTTCTTACCCTGATACTCCTTGTTACTGCCTTGCAGAAGTGGGTAGAAAAGCGCATGGACGGCGGCGCAACAAAGAAAAGGAGATGATATGATGCCGGCAATGTTATCAAAGAAAAACGGCGGTGCATCAAAGCTGAAAAAGGGAGCGGCGGCTGTCTTGAAATACTTCCTCCTTATATTTGCGTCATTCTGGGCGCTTGTTCCGCTGGTAAGCTGTATCATAACCGCTTTCAAGAGCGACGAGGAGTACAGGAACACCAGTGTCATGACTCTGCCGGAAAACTGGCTGTATTTCAAGAACTTCTGCATAGCATGGCAGAAAGCGGATATGTTCAGCGCCTTCAAAAATACCTTTATAGTGCTTGTGGTGGTCATATCCGGCAGTATAATGATATCCGCCATGCTTGCTTACGTCCTTAACCGTTTCAGATTCATAGGCAACAAACTCATAAGAAACCTTTTCATGATCGCTTCACTTATACCCGGCATCGCAAGCCAGGTAACGGTGTATCAGATAATGAACAAGCTGGAACTTATCAACTCACTGGCTGGTTATATTCTGCTCATGCTTGGAACTGATGTTATATCCATATACATCTTCCTACAGTTCTTCGAGAACCTCTCACCCTCTCTGGACGAAGCCGCAATACTTGACGGATGCAGCTATTTCGGCGTATTTTTCAGGATACTTTTTCCGCTGCTGAGACCTGCGATAGTTACCAGTGCCATACTCAAAGGCGTATCCTGCTACAATGAGTACTATATGGCGAACCTTTATTTACAGGACAAAACTAAATATCAGGTAGTATCTACCTCCCTCTTTACATTCACAGGCCCAATGGGAAGCCAGTATCAGTATATCTGTGCAGGCGTTATACTCACTATAATACCGCCGCTGCTCATATTCATCTTCTGTCAGAAACAGATCTACAGCGGCATTGCAAGCGGCGGAGTAAAAGAATGACCTCAAAGGAGCAATAGTATATGCGAAAAGTAAACATAATAGGCGAACCACTGAAGAATATCCCCTGGCAGGAAAAGCCAGGAAACTGCAATATGCCCGTGTGGAGATATGCAGGAAATCCTATCATCAGACGCAGCCCTGTTCCCGGAGTATCCAGAGTTTTCAACAGTGCGGTGCTTCCTTATGATGACGGATTCATAGGCGTGTTCCGTGGCGAACAGACTGACGGTATACCTTTCATATACCTGGGCAGCAGCAAGGACGCTGTTAACTGGGATATCAACAGCCATAAGATATTGTTCACCGACGATAAAGGCGAACCTTTCATGCCCTCATATGCCTATGACCCAAGATTAGTAAAAATTGATGAAAAGTACTACATCATCTGGTGTCAGGACGCTTATGGTGCAGCTATAGGTATGGCTGAAACAACCGATTTCCGCACATTCAAGCGCATCGAGAACCCTTTCCTGCCGTTCAACAGAAATGCGGTACTGTTTCCGAGAAAGGTCGGCGGCAGGTATCTTCTCCTCTCACGTCCCAGCGACAGCGGTCACACGCCTTTCGGTGACATATTCATCAGCGAAAGCAAGGATATGGAGTACTGGGGACATCACCGCCATGTTATGGGCAAAAGCAGCAATTGGTGGGAAAATGTCAAGATAGGCGCTGGCGCTGCACCGATAGAGACTAATATAGGCTGGCTTCTTCTGTATCACGGTGTTACCGGCACTTGCAACGGCTATGTGTACAGCATGGGCGCTGCCATACTTGACAAGAACGAACCCTCAAAGGTGATCGCAAGGAGCAGGCGGTTCATTCTCACTCCGGAAACAGAGTACGAGGAGCGTGGATTTGTGCCGAATGTGTGCTTCCCCTGTGCAGCACTCTGCGACAGCGACACCGGCAGGATCGCAATATACTACGGCTGCGCTGATACCTGCGTAGGTCTGGCATTTACCACTGTTCAGGAACTTTGCGACTACATCATGGAGAGCAGCGTTTCTGAACCCGGCGAACGTGAGGAAGGAAAAAAATGAGAAGCACAGCCTGGATAATGTCCGACCTGAAAAATAAGGCGGAATACATTCTCGAAGCACAGATAGCACCATTCTGGCTCAGCCTGAAAGATAAGAAATACGGTGGATTCTACGGCAGAAAGGACGCATCGCTGAGACTTCATGAATTTGCCGATAAAGGCTCGATAATGACCAGCCGTATACTTTACTTTTTCTCAGAAGCCTATTCACTTACGGGAAGAACCGACTACCTTGAAGCCGCACGAAACGCCTTCGATTTCCTGACAAAGTACTGCATCGACCGTGAATCCGGCGGAGTTTACTGGTCAGTGACTTACGACGGCAAACCGGCTGATACCATAAAGCACACCTATGCTCAGGCGTTTGCGATATACGGACTTGCCTCATACTACCTCGTCACAAACTGCACAGATGCTATCCTTGAAGCTTTCAGACTTTTCAACATCATAGAGCATAAATGTTCAGACAGCGGCGGCTACCTTGAATCCTTTGCAAGAGACTGGAAACCGGCGGAAAATGACAAGCTTTCCGAGAATAACGTTATTGCCGCCAGAACCATGAATACCCTTCTTCACATCTTTGAAGCATACACCCGGCTGTATCAGTGCGTGCCTGATGAACGGGTGAGAGCGGCTATGAAAAAGATACTTGAAGTTTACCGGGATAAGGTGTATAATAATGATAAAATGCGGCAGGAGGTATTCTTTGATGAATCCTTCAACAGCCTTATCGACCTGCAAAGTTTCGGGCATGATATCGAAAGTTCCTGGCTCATTGATGCCGGGTGCAGTCTTATCGACGATGATCGGCTGAAAGAGGAGATATTCGCTATAAACTCCTGCCTTGCCCGGAAAGTATATGAGGAAGCATTTACCGGCGAATGTGTCCTGAATGAGTGCGAAAACGGCAGGACTGACACCGACAGGATATGGTGGGTACAGGCTGAGGCAGTCATAGGATTTATCGGTCAGTGGCAGAAAACAAATGAACCGGAATATCTTTCGGCTGCGTTGAAGGTGTTCAGCTATATCCAGGAAAATCTGGTGGATAAGCGGCAGGGTAGCGAATGGTTCTGGGGAATACACGAAAACGGTGTACCTATGGAAAAGGATATGGCTGGAGAATGGAAATGCCCATACCATAACGGCAGAATGTGCTTTGAGATAATAAGGAGAGCCAGAGATGATACATGAAAAATACTATGAGTTACTGGAAAAACAGGAAAAACTCCTGAACAGAAAGAACGAAAAGACCGATTTCTATAACGGCATCTACAGCCGTTACAAGTACCCCGTGCTTACAAGGGAACATATCCCGCTTTTCTGGAGGTACGACCTTGACTGCACATCGAACCCAAACTTTCAGGAACGGCTGGGTATAAATGCGGTGTTCAATTCAGGCGCAATAGAGTTCGGCGGTAAGATACTGTTAATGGCAAGAGTTGAGGGAAACGACAGAAAAAGTTTCTTTGCAATAGCTGAAAGCGAAAGCGGCACAGAGGGTTTCCGTTTCCGTAAAAGACCGGTCATCATTCCTGACGGCGGCGAGACAAATGTGTATGATATGCGCCTTACAAAGCATGAGGACGGCTATATCTACGGAGTTTTCTGCTCGGAGAGAAGTGCAGGTTCTTCTGATATTTCTGAGGCAGTAGCGGCGGCAGGCATCGTCCGCACAAAGGATATGGAAAACTGGGAGCGCCTGCCCGACCTTGTTACCCTTAACAGTCCTCAGCAGAGAAACGTCTGCCTGCACCCGGAGTTCGTGGACGGCAAGTACGCATTTTACACAAGACCTATGGACGGCTTTATTGAAACCGGTTCCGGCGGCGGCATCGGCTTCGGACTTTGCCAGGATATTACCCATGCTGTCATTGATGAGGAGATAATGACAAGCATGAGGAAGTACCATACAATTACCGAGAGCAAGAACGGCGCAGGTGCAACTCCCATAAAGACCGAAAAAGGCTGGCTGCACATTGCCCACGGCGTAAGGAATACTGCTGCCGGACTGAGGTACGTCATTTATGTGTTCGTGACCGACCTTGAAAAGCCCTGGCAGGTAATTGCTGAACCCTCCGGTTATCTGATCGCTCCACTTGGCGAGGAAAGAACCGGCGATGTTTCAAATGTGGTATTCACAAACGGCGCAGTCGCAAGAGAGAACGGCGAGGTGTTCATATACTACGCTTCCTCTGACACAAGACTGCATACTGCATCTACAACAGTTGATCTGCTTCTGGACTATGCGTTCAATACTCCGGCAGACCCGCTCAGAAGTGCGCTTTGCGTTCAGCAGAGGAATGAGCTTATAAGCCGTAACCTCAGGCTTCTGGAGCAGGAATGAGAATAGCAAACAAAAACGGCACACCCGAAAGTGTGCCGTTTTTTTAGAACCTGTCCACATACGTCAGTATGCCTGCGAAATTTCTGCACAATCTGCCGAAAAATCTGACTGCGTATCTGCGCCGCAATCTCTGTGCGGTGTTGCCTTTATATTATATCATAAGATAACCTGCAAATCAAGATAGTAGGTTCTGATGCCAGGGCAGCAGCGTTTATTTTTTGGGAATTATTTAAGTCGCACGTTACTTTTTTTGTTTATTATTAGTCTCCATGACGTTCCGCCAAAGGGGACAACCCAAGGTGGAAAAGGGGGAGAGACAAATTAAACCCGACAAAAATCGGCATTCCCTCCCCCTTTTCCCCCTTAGGTT